>NZ_MEGA01000019.1:0-27688 GCF_001725695.1 Microbacterium sp. SCN 71-21 | reverse complement strand
CGTGACGGGATGCCGCGGGCCGCGGCATCCCGTCATCACTCACCCGAAGAGCGCGGCCGCCTCTTCGAAGCGGTACTGCGGAACGGTGTTGAGCTCGCCGAGCGCCTCGGCGAACGGCACGCGCACGATGTCGGTGCCGCGCAGGGCCACCATCTGGCCCCAGGCGCCGTCGACGACGGCGTCGGCCGCGTGGAGGCCGAGACGCGTCGCCAGCACACGGTCGAACGCCGACGGCGAGCCGCCGCGCTGGATGTGACCGAGCACGGTCGCGCGGGTCTCGATGCCGGTGCGGCGCTCGATCTCGGGCGCGAGCACCTCGCCGATGCCGCCGAGTCGGGGGCGGTTGAACGCGTCGAGCCCCTTGTCGCTGAAGGCCTCCTCCATGCCGGTGAGCTTGAAGCCCTCGGACACGACGACCAGCGGGGCGCGCCCGCGGCTGTGCGCCTTGTTGACGAGCTCGCAGACCTCGTCGATCGACATGGGCACCTCGGGGATGCAGATCACGTGCGCACCCGCGGCGATGCCCGCGTGCAGGGCGATCCAGCCGACATGACGCCCCATGACCTCGGCGACCATGCAGCGCTGGTGCGAGTCGCCGGTGGTGCGCAGGCGGTCCATCGCGTCGGTCGCGATGTTGACGGCGGTGTCGAAGCCGAACGAGTAGTCGGTCGCGCGCAGGTCGTTGTCGATCGTCTTCGGTACGCCGAGCACGTTGATGCCGTCGTTCGAGAGGCGGTCGGCGGCGGCGAGGGTGCCCTCTCCGCCGATCGCGATGATGCCGTCGATGCGGTGTCCGTAGAGCGTCTTCGCGATGTTCTCGGCGCCGCCGCGGGGGCCCTCGTAGGGGTTCGTGCGGCTCGTGCCGAGGATCGTGCCGCCGACCTTCGACAGACCCTTCACCTCGTGGCGGGTCAGCGGGAAGAAGTCGCCGTCGACGACGCCGCGCCACCCGTCGCGGATGCCCACGAACTCGATGTTGTAGTTCGTCGTGCCCTTGAGCACGACGCCGCGGATGACCGCGTTCAGGCCGGGGCAGTCGCCGCCGCTGGTCAGGATGCCGATCTTCATGCTGTGATCCTTGCTTTCCGGGTGTGGAGCTTCCGGGGAGACAGGCGACGTTGCCCTCCCGACTGTATCGCCGGATGCCTCGTGGGTGCCACACGGCCCCGAGACGACCGATGCGGTCGCCCCGGGGCCGTGCACACAGATGCGGTCAGGCGGCGCCGAGCGCCTGGCGCAGCACGTGGATGAGCGCCGCGAGCTGCACGGAGTCGCTCGACCCGGGCTCGACCGCGACGCCGTCGAGGGCGCGCAGGGCGAGCGACTGCTTCGAGTCGATCAGCTCGGCGATCTTCGCGTCGATCGTGTGGGCGGCGATGATGCGCCAGGCGGTGACCGGCTCGTCCTGTCCGATGCGGTGCACGCGGTCGATCGCCTGCGTCTGCTCCGCCGCGGTCCAGCTGAGCTCGGCGAGCACCACGTTGGAGGCGGCCTGCAGGTTCACGCCGACGCCGGCCGCGGTCAGCGAGCACACGATGATGCCGACGCCCGGGTCGTTGTTGAACGCGTCGATCGCCTCCTGGCGGGCGACCGAGGTCTGGTCGCCGCGGATCGAGACAGCACGCACGCCCGCGGCGGCGAAGTGCGCCTCGGCCTGGTCCATGACGTCGATGTGCTTGGCGAAGAACACGACCTTGCCGACCGAGCGCTGCAACTGGGCGGCGTAGTCGGCGGCGAGCTGGGCCTTGCCCTGCCCGATGCGACGCACCATCGTGAAGACGTTCTCCGAGCCCGTTCCGGCGGCCTTCGACTCGTCGAGCTCGTGCTGGGCGACCATGCGGATGACGTCCTCGTCGACCTCGCCGGCGGGCACCGTGGTGCCGTGGCGGTCGGCGCGGGCCGTGACGACCCGGCGGTAGTGCGCGGCGAGGCGCTCGCCGAGCTCGCGTTCGGCCTGCCGGATGGACCGGCCGAACTCGTCGTCGAGCTGCACCGGCAGGTCGGCGATCAGCTTGTCGGGCAGGTCGGCGGCGACATCCGTCTTCAGACGCCGCACGATGCCCATCGAGATCACCGCGCTGCGCGCCTCCGGGTAGAACGCCTTGTCGGCGGGCGTGAAGCCCGTCTCGTCGAGCTTCGCCATGAGCTCGGTGCCCGGCTTCTGCCCGTTGGTCCAGCCGAGGAAACGCCAGATGGCGTCGAAGTCCTCGACGTCGTTGATCAGGGGCGTTCCGGTGAGCGCGAGCAGCAGCGGGTTCGTGGTGCGCTCGCGCAGGCGGGTGGCGAGGGCGAGCACGTTCTGGGACCGCTGCGAGGTGAGGTTCTTGATGAAGTGCGCCTCGTCGACCACCATGCCGCGCAGACCCAGCTCGCTGAGCCACGACAGGTGACGATCGAGGATCTCGTAGTTCACGATGAAGACGTCGGCGAAGGCGTCGACGTCCTCGCCGTCGCCCTGAATGACGGTCGCGCGACGCTGCGGCGTCCAGCGGGCCACCTCGCGCGCCCAGTTCATCTTGACGACGTTGGGCACGACGACCAGCAGCGGATAGGCACCGGCGACGGATGCCGCGAGCACCGACTCGGCCGTCTTGCCGAGGCCGGGCTCGTCGGCCAGCAGGAACGTGCGGTGCCCCTCGCGCACGGCCTCGAGGAACCGCGACTGGTGCGGCATGACCTCGAGCCCCTTGGGTGAGAGCCGGTCGAACTCGGGCACGGGCGGCAGCGGCATGCACGCCGATCCGCCGCCGGCACCCGTCTCGAACGCCTTGTAGAGCGGGCCCATCAGCTCCCAGCCGTCGAGGCGGCGCCGCGGCGCGTCGACCGCGGGGCGGGAGGTCAGGTCGGGGGCGAGGAACGGGTTCGACATCTGCCGCGACTCCACCTGGGCGGGCGTCACCTGACGCTCGGCGAGCGCGGCCGGAACGACCGGGGCCGGGGCGGGGGCGGCATCCGTGATGATCAGCTCGTCGGGAGCGAGCTCGGCACCCGACTCGAGCAGCCAGTCGCGGCGCATGCGGCGCGCCACCGGCGACGTCGCCTGATCGACCTCGAGCAGTTGGATGAGCGAGGTGTCGCGGGCGGCGGTCTTCGCGAGGATCGTCGCCACGCCGTCAAGGCGCTTGAGCAGTTCGGCGCGCACGTCAGTGGCGAGCGCGGTGTCGGCCTTCACCCGGGCGCGCTCTTCGCGAACCAGGAAGGCGATCACCTGGAACTTCACGCGGTTGGTCGGGCCGAGCTTCCCGCGCTGCGCCTTGGCCTCGACCTCACGCACCTTGCGGGCGAGGATCGGGATGATGGGCGCGTCGTCGTCTCGACGGGACGACGAGCGTCGTTGCCGCTGAGCGGCTGCCGTGGTCGGCATGCTCCTCCTGAGCGTCGAATCCGAAAGCGTCGACCTGCGACGGTCGAGCACCGGTAACTGCTGCCGCGGCCATCCGTGGAGATCGGATGTCGGCGGGCGGGCGGCGCCTCGCTTCCGCACGGTGTGACGAGTGTCGGTGCGCGGCGGGGGCCGTGATCAGTCTAGCCGATCGGCGCCGAGCGTCGGACCCGATCGACGACGCGCAGACAGGTCGCCGTCATCGGCCGACGTCCTGCGGCAGCCGGGTCTCGATGGGCGACGGCGACGCCGGGGCGGGGCGAGGGATCACCGACACCTCCGTCGACGGTGTCGGAGGGGGCTGCGCCGGGGCGTCGGGCCGACACCCGACGATCAGGCCTGCGACGGCGACCGACCCCGCAGTCGCCACGAGCAGCCTGATCGTGAGTCGCATCGCCCACCTCCTGCTCGGATGCTACGAGCGCAGCGCACGATGGTCGTCCTGGTGTCCACAGCCCGCACTACTGTGGGCGGGTGAGCGTCCCCCCACGCGCGTCCGATCGCACGGTGATGGCCATCGCTGTGCTCGCCTCGGCGGTGTCGTTCCTCGACGCCACCGTTGTGAACGTCGCCCTGCCGGCGATCGAGCGCGAGCTCGGCGGCGGACTCGTCACGCAGCAATGGATGGTCGACGCCTACCTGCTGACCCTCGGTGCGTTCATCCTCACCGCAGGAGCCCTGAGCGACGTCCTCGGACGTGTCGTCGTGCTCCGCATCGGTCTCCTGGTGTTCGGCGTCGCCTCGGTGCTCGTGGCAGCCTCCCCCGACCCGGTCTTCCTCATCGCCGCACGCGCGCTGCAGGGCGTGGGCGGAGCTCTTCTCGTGCCCAGTTCGCTCGCGATCATCACCGCGCACTTCGACGACGACACGCGCGGACGCGCGATCGGCACGTGGACGGCGTTCACGACCGCCGCGACGCTCGTCGGTCCGGTGCTGGGCGGACTGTTCGTCGACCATCTGTCGTGGCGTGCCGTGTTCCTCGTGAACGTGGTTCCCCTCGCCGCCGCCCTGGTGCTCCTCGCACGCGGCGGACTCGTCGACGAACGACGCGGCGGCCGGGTGGATGTCGCGGGCGCGGTGCTGTGCGCCCTGGGGCTGGGCGGCGTCGTGCTCGCCTTCATCGAGCAGCCCAGACTCGGGTGGGCGCATCCACTGGTCGCCGGCGCTCTCACGATCGGGGTGATCGCCCTCGCGGGATTCTTCGTCCGCGAGCGATCGACCCCCGACCCACTCCTGCCCCTCGGCATGTTCCGACGACGGAATTTCTGGGCGGGGAATCTGGCCACGCTCGCGATCTACGGCGCCCTGTCGCTCAACGGCATCGCGCTGGGGCTCTTCCTGCAGGAGACCGGCGGCTTCAGTGCGACCCTGGCCGGCCTCGCGACCCTGCCGGCGACGGTGATCATGATCGCCACGAGCCGGTTCGCCGGCGCGGCCGCCTCCCGATTCGGCCCGCGCCGGTTCATGGCAGCGGGGCCGCTCGTGTGCGCGGCGGCGATGATACTGCTGCTCACCGTCGGCACACCGCTCGACTACCTGACGCAGGTGCTGCCGGCGGTGGTGCTGTTCGGAGTGGGGCTCTCCCTCACCGTCGCTCCGCTCACCTCGGCGGTGCTGGGCGCCGCGGGCGCCGATCACGCCGGCGTCGGCTCGGCGGTGAACAACGCCGACGCGAGGATCGCCGGGCTCGTGACGGTGGCGCTGCTCGGCGTCGTGACCGGCGGATCCCTCGATGTCGCGGGATTCCACGCCACCGCGATCCTCGCGGCCGCACTCTTCACCGGCGGCGCGGTGGTGTCCGCGATCGCGATCCGCGATCCGCAGCGCACCTGACCGCGGCTCAGGCGAGGATGGCGCGCACCTCCGCGACATCCGCCGTCATGCGCTCGATGAGCGCATCGATGCCGTCGAATGCGACCATCCCGCGGATGCGGGCCGTGAACTGCACCTCCACGGATGCGCCGTAGAGGTCGAGGTCATGCTCGTCGAGGACATACGCCTCGACCTGGCGCTGGTCGACGTCATCGAACGTCGGGTTCGTGCCGACACTGATCGCCGCCGGATAACGGTGGTCACCGCCGGGCTCTCGCACGAGAAGCCACCCCGCATACACGCCGTCCGCCGGTGCCACCCCCGCCGTGCGGCCGCCGAGGTTCGCCGTAGGGAAGCCGAGCTCGCGACCTCGTTTGAGTCCGTGTACGACCTCGCCCCAGACCGAGGGGGCGCGCCCGAGCAGCCGTGTCGCCGTGGCGATGTCGCCGTCGGCGAGCGCCTCACGCACCCACGTCGAGGACACCCGGCGCTCCCCCGCGCGGGCGCGCACATCGTCGATGACGTCAACGGTGAACCCCCGCGCGGCGCCCAATTCGGCGAGCAGTTGCGGGGTGCCGACGCCGCCGCGCCCGAAGCGGAAGTCGCCGCCGACCAGGATCGTGCGCATCCCGAGCGGACCGAGCACGGCGTCGACGAATCGCTCCGGCTCGAGATCGGCGAGGTCACGGTCGAACGTGAGCACGAGGACGGCGTCGATGCCGGTCTCGGCGAGCAGCTCAAGCTTCTGGGGCACGCCGGTGAGGCTCGGCGGGCAGGCGTCGGGCCGCAGCACGGCCAGCGGGTTGCGGTCGAAGGTGACGGCCACGACCTTCGCCGTGCCCGCGGCATCCGCTCGGGCACGATCGAGCACCGCCCGGTGCCCCGCGTGCACGCCGTCGAACTTGCCCACCGCGACGACCGACGGACCGAATCCGTCCGGCACCTCGGCGGGCGAACGGAACACGAGCATCAGGCGCTCTCCGCGTCGGGACGGTGGCGGCGCAGCCACCAGAGACCGAAGAACGGCAGCACCAGCGGAACGAACACGTAGCCGATGCCGTAGATCGACCAGACGGTCGGATGCTGGAACAGCGCCGGGTCGACGATGCTCAGCGTGCCGACGATGAGCACGCCGGCGAGCTCGAAGCTGATCGCGATCCACGCGACGCGATACCAGCCTCGCGATCCCGAGAACACGAGGGCGAGCGTCGCGAGGATGTAGACGACCGCGGCGACGGCAGAGAGCGCATAGGCGACCGGAGCGGCCTGGAAGTCCTGGATGATCTGCACCACCGAGCGTCCCGTCGCCCCGAGCGCCAAGATGCCGTAGACGATGACCAGCACGCGACCGATCCCCGTCATACGGGTACGGGAGGTGCGGGCGGACGCGGGCTCGGACGAGATGATCGGCATGGCGGCTCCATCCTATTCGGGCCCGGACACGTGCCCGGCGTCTCGCATCAGGACCCCTGCAGCGTCCAGATGACCTCCATGCGCCACACCATCACCGCGACGGCGAGCGCTCCGACGCCCATGACGACCGTGCTCCACCGGCTGCGCTCCAACAGTGCCCAGAAGACGGCGGCAGGCGGCAGGAGAGCCGCCGAGATCGCGTACACCCAGAACTCCAGCACGCTTCCGCTCGGCGTGTTGCCGACGGCCGGGGCGATGAGCGCGGTCACGACCTGTGCGAGCAGGAGCAGCTCGACGAGCGCGAGTGACCCGACCGACAGGTCGGACGGCCGTCGACCCACGAGTCCGAGCACGATACACAGCAGACCGGCAACGGATGCCACGGCCACCTGCACGAGCGAGAACCACAGGATCATGCGGATGCCTCCTCGGGCATGTTCATCGCGCTCTTGATGTCGGCGCCCCGACGTTCGACGATGCCGACGAGCACCCCGTCGGGGGCGATGGCGGCGCGCACGGCCCCGCCGAGCCGGTCGGCCGCCCCCTCGAGCCGCTTTCCGTGGCGCAGATCGCGGGCTTCGTCGGCCGTCACCGGCAGCGCCCCCAGCACGGCCGCCGCGACGTCGGCGGCGGACACGAGGCGCGCGGGGGCGATGTCATCGGCGGATGCCGCATCCGCGACGTCGAACGAGCCGATGCGGGTGCGAAGCAGCGCCGTCAGATGCCCGCCCACCGCGAGGGCGGCGCCGAGGTCGCGCGCGAGGGCACGGATGTATGTGCCGCTCGAGCAGTCCACCACGACGTCGAGGTCGATGACGCCCTCCGTGCGGCACAGGGCGATGACCTCGAACCGGGAGATCGTGACCCGCCGAGAGGCGAGCACGACTTCCTCCCCGGCCCGCGCCAGGTCGTAGGCGCGACGACCGGCGACCTTGATCGCCGACACGGTGCTCGGCACCTGGTCGATCTCCCCGGTGAGCCGGGCGATCCCGGCCTGCACCGCGGCATCCGTCACGGCAGCGATCGCCGCCGGATCGGCGACCGCCGTGCGCACGCCGTCGGCATCGTCGCTGTCGGTCGACTCGCCGAGCCGGATGGTCGCCTCATAGGTCTTGTCGAGCCCGACGAGGTAGGTGAGCAGTCGGGTCGCGCTGCCGACGCCGAGCACGAGCAGGCCTGTCGCCATGGGGTCGAGCGTGCCCGCGTGACCGATCTTCCGGGTCGCGAGCGCGCGACGGGCACGGGAGACGACGTCGTGGCTCGTGATGCCCTGCGGCTTGTCGACGAGGAGGATGCCCGACGGCGAGGCGACGTCGGCGGCCATCAGCAGAAGTCCCGGTAGGCGCGCAGCGGGCGGGCGGGGTCGGTGTTGTCGACGATCGCCGAGGCCGCCGCCGACGGCCGCGCCTCGCGCAGGTAGAGCTCCTGCCCGCCGCGGTAGCGGGCGTTCGCAGGGGCGTCGGGGTCGGGATCCGTGCCGTCGCGCTCGGACACCCGGGCGTAGGCGACCGCGAACGGCGCCTCCAGCCACACCGTCCAGTTCCAGATGCCCTGCGTCTCAGGGCTCTGCAGGAACATGCCGTCGACGATGAGCACCGCGTCCGCGGGACCGGTCGTCCACCGCGCCTCCAGGGGTGCGTCGCGGCGGTGATCGAACGCGGCGAGCTGGAACCCGGTAGCACCCGACGTGCGCGCGCCGTCGCGGAACGGGTCGAGCAGCACCCGGCGGAAGGTCGGGATGTCGTAGGTGTCGCGGTAGAAGCCGACAGCCGAGTCACGGCCGTGCGCGTAGCGCTCGGCCCGCGGGCGGAGGAAGTCGTCGAGGGACGCACGGAAGACCGCGACATCCGCTTCGGCGAACACCTCGGCGAAGCCGTCGGCGAACGTCGTCTTGCCTGCCCCGTCGATGCCGTCGACCCCCAGCACAATGCGGCCCGCCGGGTAGTGCTGCCGCACCTCGTCACGCAGCTGACGCTGCAGTTCGACGACGGGGGTGGAGGCCAGGCGCATGTCCCCAGCCTACGGCGACGGATGCCGCGTCCCCCGCCCGCGCACCTTCTACGCTGGGTCGGTGACCCCCCTCGCCGCCGCCCTCGTCGACTGGTACCGCGGCAACGCGCGCGACCTGCCGTGGCGGGCGCAGGGGTTCGGGGCGTGGGGCGTCCTGGTGAGCGAGTTCATGCTGCAGCAGACACCCGTGAACCGGGTCATCCCGCTGCTCGAGGCCTGGCTCGTGACGTGGCCGACACCGACCGCGCTCGCGGCGGCATCGCCCGCGGAGGCGGTGCAGCGGTGGGCGAACCTCGGTTATCCGCGGCGAGCGCTGTGGCTGCACCGGGCGGCCGTCGAGATCCGCGACCGGCACGACGGCGTCGTGCCGCGCGACGTCGACGCCCTGCTCGCCCTCACGGGCATCGGCGACTACACGGCTCGCGCCGTGGCGGTGTTCGCGTACGGCGACAGGCATCCGGTCGTCGACACGAACACGCGGCGCGTGCTCGCGCGCGCCGTCGACGGAAGGTCCCAGCCCGGGCCGCCGGCGAGAAGCGACCTCGACCGCATGGCGGCGATCCTTCCGGAGGATCGCGCGGCGGCGGCGACAGTGAACGCGGCGGCCATGGAGCTGGGCGCTGTCGTCTGCACCGCGCGTACGCCCCGCTGCGACCTCTGCCCCGTGCGGGAGCTGTGCGCGTGGCGCGCGGCGGGCTACCCCGACACCGGCGACACCCGCCGTCGCCAAGCCCGGTATGAGGGAAGCGACCGTCAGGCCCGCGGCGCCGTCATGGCGGTGCTGCGCGACGCCGCCCCCGAGGGTGTGCCCGTCGACGCCGTCATCGCCGACTGGCCGGATGCCGCGCAGCGCGACCGCGCGATCGGCACCCTGCTCGCCGACGGTCTCGCGGAGACGACGCCCGACGGCCTGCTGCGACTGCCGGCGTAGGGTGCTGCCGCCCGCATTCTTCCGGCGGCATCCCATTGCTCTCGCCTACCCCGCGTGGGAATGTCGTGGTGTGGACAGCACGGTGGCGGTGGTCACACACGATCTGGCGGTGCGGCGCGGTCGTACGCGCATCCTTCATGGCATCGATGTCGCACTCGCACCCGGCGAGCTCGTCGGCCTGCTCGGGCCGTCGGGCAGCGGAAAGACGACGCTCATCCGCTCGATCGTGGGCGCGCAGCGCATCACCCGAGGCAGCGCGACCGTGCTCGGACAACCCGCCGGGAGCCGACCGCTGCGCGGCCGGATCGGCTATATGGCGCAGAGCTCGGCGATCTACGACGACCTGACGGTGCAGCAGAATGTGCGCTATTTCGCCCGGGTGCGCGGCAGCTCCCGTGCCGACGCGGATGCCGCCATCTCGGCCGTCGATCTCGACGCCTTCCGCGGAGCGCTCGTCTCGCGTCTGTCGGGAGGTCAGCGAAATCGGGTGTCGCTCGCGATCGCCCTCGTCGGCCGCCCGCCCATCCTCGTGCTCGACGAGCCCACGGTCGGCTTGGATCCGCTGCTGCGCCGCGACCTGTGGGCACTGTTCCGGTCGCTCGCCGACGACGGCACGACGGTCGTCGTCTCGAGCCACGTGATGGATGAGGCACGGCGATGCGACCGGCTCCTCCTCCTGCACGACGGGCGGCTCATCGCCGACACCACGCCCGATGGACTGCTCGCCGAAACCGCAACGAGCGACCACGACGCGGCGTTCCTGGCCCTCGTCGAACGGAACACGCCATGAACCCGCTCCTCACCCTCGTGACCGCGGGCCGGGTGCTGACCCAGATCCGCCACGACCCACGCACGATCGTGCTGCTGCTGTTCGTCCCCTCGCTGCTGCTCGGTCTGCTCGCGTGGGTCTTCGACGACGCCCACACGTTCGATCAGGTGGGACCGGCGCTGCTCGCCCTGTTCCCGTTCATCGTCATGTTCCTGGTGACGAGCATCGCGACGCTGCGCGAACGACGCAGCGGAACCCTCGAGCGCCTGCTCACCCTGCCGCTGGGCAAGGGCGACGTCATCGCCGGCTACGCTCTCGCCTTCGGGCTGCTCGCCGCGATGCAGGCGCTCATCGCCGTCGCCTTCGCGGTGTGGGTGTGCGGGCTCACGATCGCCGGCCCGATCGGCCTGCTGATCGTGGCCGCCATCCTCAACGGGCTTCTCGGCACGACGCTCGGCCTGCTGGCATCCGCGTTCGCGGCGACCGAGTTCCAGGTCGTGCAGTTCATGCCCGCGATCGTGTTCCCGCAGGTGATCCTGGGCGGCGTCATCGTGCCGCGCGACAGCATGCCGGACGTGCTCCGGGCGATCAGCGATTGGCTGCCGATGTCGCACTCCGTGCAGGCGCTGCACGACCTCGCGACCTCGACCGATACCGGACCGGCCCTGCGCGAACTCGGCGTCGTCGCCCTGTTCACCCTCGGTGTCGTCGTGCTCGCCGCGCTGTCACTGCGACGTCAGACGCGCTGAGCGCGCTCAGTCCTCGTCGTCGTCTTCGACCCGCGGCTTCACGTAGGGGTCGGACTCGCCCGCGTAGTGAGCGCCGACGGCGATGCCCGCCACGGCCTCGTCGCGCTCACGCGCCTCACGCAGAAGATCTTCGATGTGCCCGGCCGAGTCCGGCAGCGCGTCGAGGATGAACTCGAGCGTCGGCGTCAGCCGGATGCCCAGCTGACGACCCACGTCGCTGCGCAGCATGCCGGTCGCGGACCGCAGCGCGGCAGCCGTGTCCTCGCGGGCCTTCTCGTCGCCGAGCACGGTGTAGAACACCGACGCGTGCTGCAGGTCGCCCGTCACCCGCACATCCGTGATCGTCACGAAGCCGAGCCGCGGGTCGCGCAGCCCCTTGTCGAGCCGCTCCGCGAGCAGCACCTTGATGCGGTCGGCGATCCTCGCCTGACGTTCATTCGCCATGTCGTCCTCCTCGCCCGCGGGCCTCTTCGACGGTCCGTGCCCGAGACGGATGCCTCGTGGTCCCCGCGAGGGCCACGAGGCATCCGTCATCGGAGCCGGGAATCGGATCAGCTGCGGGGCTTCTCCACCATCTCGGTCGTCTCGATCTCATCGCCGACCTGGATGTCGTTGTACTTGCCGAGGCCGATACCGCACTCGAAGTCGGTCTTGACCTCAGTGACGTCGTCCTTGAACCGGCGCAGCGACTCGATCGCGAGACCATCGGCGATCACGACGCCCTCGCGGATGACGCGGGCCTTCGCGTTGCGGGTGATGGTGCCGCTGCGAACGATGACACCGGCGATGTTGCCGAACTTCGACGAGCGGAACACCTCGCGGATCTCCGCCACACCCGACTGCACCTCTTCGAACTCCGGCTTGAGCAGGCCCTTGAGCGACTGCTCGACGTCGTCGATCGCGTTGTAGATGACCGAGTAGAAGCGGATGTCCACACCCTCGCGGGCCGCACGCTCGCGAGCCTTCGTGTCAGGACGCACGTTGAAGCCGATGACGATCGCGTTGTCGATCGTCGCCAGGTTCACGTCCGACTCGGTGATCGCACCGACACCGCGGTGGATGATGCGCAGCTGCACCGAGTCGTCGACCTCGATCTTGAGCAGCGACTCCTCGAGCGCTTCGACAGCACCCGACACGTCGCCCTTGATGATGAGGTTGAGCGACTCGACCTTGCCCTCCTCGAGAGCACGGGTGAAGTCCTCGAGCGAGATGCGCTTGCGAGCCTTCGCCAGGGCGGCGTTGCGCTCCGCGGCCTCACGCTTCTCAGCGATCTGGCGGGCGGTGCGGTCCTCCTCGGTGACGATGAAGGTGTCACCGGCGCGCGGCACGGAGTTCAGACCCTGCACCTGCACCGGACGCGACGGCGCGGCCTCCTCGACCGCGTCGCCGTTCTCGTCGATCATGGCGCGCACGCGGCCATAGGCCGTGCCCGCGACGATCGCGTCGCCGACACGCAGCGTGCCCGACTGGATGAGCACGGTCGCGACCGAGCCGCGGCCCTTGTCGAGCTTGGCCTCGATGGCCACACCGCGCGCTGCCTTGTTGGGGTTCGCGGTGAGGTCGAGACCGGCGTCGGCGGTGAGCAGCACCGCGTCGAGCAGGTCCTGGATGCCGATGTTCTGGCGGGCCGACACGTCGACGAACATGACGTCGCCGCCGTACTCCTCGGCGACCAGTCCGTATTCGGTGAGCTGCTGGCGCACCTTCGCGGGGTTCGCCTCGGGCTTGTCGATCTTGTTGACAGCGACCACGATCGGCACCCCCGCCGCCTGGGCGTGGTTCAGGGCCTCCACCGTCTGCGGCATGATGCCGTCGTCGGCGGCGACCACGAGGATCGCGATGTCGGTCACCTGCGCACCACGGGCACGCATGGCGGTGAACGCCTCGTGACCGGGGGTGTCGATGAAGGTGATCGCGCGCTCGATGCCGTCGTGCTCGGTCCAGACCTGGTATGCACCGATGTGCTGCGTGATGCCGCCGGCCTCGCCCGCGACCACGTTGGTCTGGCGGATGGCGTCGAGCAGTCGGGTCTTACCGTGGTCGACGTGACCCATGACGGTCACCACGGGAGGCCGGATCTCGAGGTCGTCCTCGCTCTCCGCCTCCAGCTCGGCCTCGAGGTCGAGACCGAAGCCCTCGAGGAGCTCCTTGTCCTCGTCCTCAGGCGAGACCATCTGGATCTTGTAGCCGAGCTCCGCGCCGAGCACCTCGAAGGTGGCCTCGTCGAGCGACTCGGTCGCGGTCGCCATCTCACCCAGGTTGAACAGGATGGTCACGAGCGTGCCGGGCTGCACGGTGTAGCCGCGCAGCGCCTCGAGCTTGTCGGCGAAGTCGGCGATCGACGCGCCGCGGCGCAGACGGATGATCTCGCCGTTGCCCTTCGAGACGTTGACGCCGCCGACGACCGGAGCGTCCCTCATCTCGAATTCTTGACGCTTCGCCCGACGCGACTTGCGCTGCTTGGACTTGCCGCCGCCCTTGCCGAACGCACCCGCGGTGCCACCGCCGGGGCCACGGCCGCGACCGCCACCACCACCGGGACGCCCGGCGAAGCCGCCGGCTGCCGGGGCGCCACCGGGACGTGCCGCGCCGCCGCCGAACCCGGGGCGTCCGGCACCACCGGTGCGCTGCTGGAACGGAGCGCCCGGACGACCGGCGCCACCGGGACGACCCGCGCCACCCGGACGCGGAGCGCCCGGGCGCGGGGCACCGGGACGCGGGGCCTGGGGACGCGGGATGTTGCCGGGCGTCGGGCGCTGGCCCATTCCCTGCGCGCTCGCGAACGGGTTGTTGCCCGGGCGGGGGCCTGCGGGCCGCTGGCCCATGCCCTGCGCGCTCGCAAAGGGGTTGTTGCCGGGGCGCGGCGAGCCGCCTCCCGGACGCGGTGCCGGGGCTGCCTGTCCGCCCTGGCCGCCCTGCGGGCGCGCGGCCGGAGCCGACGGGGTCTGCGGTCGCGCCGGAGCCGCACCACCGGGAGTGGGCCGCGACGAGGCGGCGGGGCGCTCGGCCGCGGGGCGTTCCGCCTCGGGAGCGGGTGCCGCAGCGGACGTCGACGGTGCCGGGGCGGCCGGGGCCGCGGATGCCGCGGGCTTGGGCGCCTGCGGCCGCGCGGGCGCCGCCGGGGTGGGGCGTGAGGCGGCCGGCTTCGCAGCCGGGGCGGCCGAGGCGGTGCCATCGGCCTGCAGGGCCTCACGGAGCTTTCGCGCCACCGGGGGCTCGATCGTCGACGACGGGCTCTTCACGAACTCGCCGAGCTCCTTCAGCTTCGCGAGGGCGATCTTGCTGTCGACGCCGAGCTCGGAGGCAATCTCGTGTACGCGTGGTTTTGCCACAATTCTCCTGTCTGGGATCTACCCCGGACAGGGCAGACCGTTAGATGCGGACGGGTCTCATTTCGAGCCGTTCACTTTGTGTCCATAGCCGTTCAGCCGTTTCGCTGCAGGTGTTGGGTGATGGTCTGCGTATCAAGCGGGCCTGACACGCGCAGGGCGCGAACGAACGCACGCCGCCGGGTGGCGGCATCCGTGCATTCGAGTGTCGGATGCACCCACGCACCCCGCCCCGGAAGACTCTTGCGCTCGTCGACGACGAGCTCGGAGCCGCGGGCCACCACTCTCAGGAGAGCGGATCGCGGAGCACGTGTGCGACAACCGACGCACGTCCGTACGGGTTCCATCCTACCCCGTCAGCTCTCCTCGAGGATGCTGTCGGGCTGGATGTCGATCTTCGCCCCGGTGAGCTTCGCGGCGAGTCGGGCGTTCTGGCCCTCCTTGCCGATCGCGAGAGACAGCTGGTAGTCGGGAACGAGGGCGCGCACGGCCTTGGTCCCCGCGTCGAGCACGAAGCTCGAGGTGACCTTGGCGGGCGAGAGCGCCTTCGCGACGAAGGATGCGAGGTCGGCGTCGTAGTCGACGATGTCGATCTTCTCGCCGCCCAGCTCCTCCGTGACGGCGCGCACGCGGCGGCCGAGCTCGCCGATGCACGCACCCTTGGCGTTGATCGCCGGGTCGTTCGCGCGAACCGCGATCTTCGAGCGGTGACCCGCCTCGCGCGCGAGCGAGACGATCTCGACGACGCCCGACGCGATCTCGGGGACCTCGAGGGCGAACAGCTTGCGCACCAGGCCGGGGTGCGTGCGGGAGACGGTGATCGCGGGCCCCTTGGTGCCCTTCGAGACGCTCGTGACGTAGACGCGGATGCGCGAGCCGTGGGCGTAGTCCTCGCCGGGCACCTGCTCCTCGGGCGGAAGGATCGCCTCGACCGTGCCGAGGTCGACGTGCACCATGCGGGGGTTCGGGCCCTGCTGGATGACGCCGGCGACGATGTCGCCCTCCTTGCCGCGGAACTCCCCCAGCACCGCGTCGTCGGCGATGTCACGCAGCCGCTGGCTGATGACCTGCTTGGCGGCGAAGGCGGCGATGCGACCGAAGTCGTCGGGCGTGACCTCCTCCTCGCCGATCACCGCGTCCTCGTCGTCGCGCAGCGGCACGAACACCGCGACGTGACCGGTCTTGCGGTCGATCTGGGCGCGAGCGCCGTCGGGGAGGACGCCGGTGGGCGTGCTGTTCTTCGCGTACGCCGTGAGGATCGCCTGCTCGATGATCGAGACGAGCTCCTCGAACGGAATCTCCCGCTCGCGCTCCACGGTGCGCAGCAGTCCGAGATCGATGTCCACGGGGCCTCCCTCTTCAGTTCTGGGATGCGGCGCGGGGGCGACGCATCCCCCCTACGTTACCCGATCGGGATGCCTCGAGCCGGGGCGATCCGCTCCGCTGCGTTCCCCCACCTGCGGTCGTACTGTGGCATCGTGCCCTCCACCGACGCGACCGCCGCCGCCCACTCGTCGACCGCGTTCCGCGTCGTCGCGCGAGTCGGGTTCGCGGCGAGCGGGCTCGTGCATCTCGGCATCGGCATCCTCGCGATCGCCCTCGCACAGGGGCATGCGGCGGAAGCCGATCAGACCGGAGCGCTTCAGGGCATCGCTCGGCTGCCCGGTGGGATTCTGCTCCTGTGGGCCTGCGCGGCGACGCTCTGGGCGCTGACGCTCTGGTACATCGTCGACGGCCTCTGGGACCGTCGACGGAATGGATGGAGCGCACTCGTGTCCGCATGGTCGAAGGCGGCCGCCTATCTGGCAGTCGGAGCGCTCGCAGCGGGAGTCGCTCTCGGATCAGCGAGCAACTCAGAGCAGTCCGCGAAGTCGACGGGAGCGACGCTCCTCTCGCTTCCGGGCGGGCCGTGGTTGCTCGGCGCGCTCGGCGCCGCCATTACCGGTGTGGGGATCGGTTTCGGATGGCGCGGGCTCACTCGCGGCTTTCGCGAGAGCATCGCCTTCCCGCGGGGCCCGGTAGGTGGGGCCGCGCTGGCTCTCGCGGTCGTCGGGTATGTGGCAAAGGGCGCGGCGCTCATCAGCGTCGGCGCGATCATGGCGATAGCTGCGCTCACCGTCGACCCGGCCGCTGCGGGCGGACTGGATGGCGCCTTTGTCGCGCTTCTGCGTCTGCCGCTCGGTGCTGCCATCGTCACGGCGATCGGCAGCGGCCTCGTCGCCTACGGCCTCGTCATGTTCGTGCGCACTCGCTGGGCGAAGCTCTGAAGATCTCGCTCAGCGGGTTGTGAGCCGGGCGACCGCGTCGGCGAGCGGCACGACCTGACGGTCGCCGCTGCGGCGGTCCCAGAGCTCGACCTCGCCGGTCGCCGCACCGCGGCCGACGACGACGAGCTGCGGCACGCCGATGAGCTCGGCATCGCCGAACTTCACACCGGGCGACACCTTCGGGCGGTCGTCGTAGAGCACGTCGAGACCCGATGCCTCGAGTGCCGCGGTGAGCTCCTCCGCGAGGGCGAAGGCCGCGTCATCCTTGCCCGTCGCGACAACGTGCACGTCGAAGGGCGCGACCGACGCGGGCCAGATGAGCCCCCGATCGTCGTTGTTGAGCTCGGCGATGATCGCGAGGATGCGCGTGACGCCGATGCCGTACGAGCCCATCGTGACGGTGACGAGCTTTCCGTTCTCGTCGAGCACCTTCAGGCCGAGCGCCTCCGCGTACTTGCGGCCGAGCTGGAAGACGTGCCCGATCTCCATGCCGCGGGCGAGCGTGACCGGGCCCGAGCCGTCGGGTGCCGGATCGCCGTCGCGCACGTTGGCGACCTCGACGAACCCGTCGGCGACGAAATCGCGGCCGGCGACGAGGGAGTGCACGTGCTTCTGGTCGATGTTGGCACCCGTGATCCACGCGGAGCCGTCGGCGACCCGCGGATCGAGGACATAGCGGATGCCGGTGGCCGACTCCTCGCCCAGCACCGCACCGGTCGGCGACCACGGTCCGATGTAGCCCTTGACCAGGAGCGGGTTCTTCTCGAAGTCCTCGGCCGTCGCGGCCTCGACCGCGGCGGGTGCGAACGCCACCTCGGCACGCTTGTCGTCGACCTCACGGTCGCCGGGAAGCCCGACGATGACGAGCTCTCGCGTGCCATCGAGATGGGTCAGCGCGAGCACGACGTTCTTCAAGGTGTCGGCCGCGGTGTACGTGCCATCGAGCACGGCGTTGGAGTGCGCGACGAGGGTGTCGATCGTCGGCGTGTTCGGCGAGTCGAAGACCACCGGCCCACCCAGCCCGTCGAACGGGACGGGCGCGGGCGCCGTCGTGGTGAACGCCTCCACGTTCGCGGCGTAGCCGCCCTCCGAGCGCACGAAGGTGTCCTCGCCGACCGGGGTCGGGTGCAGGAACTCCTCCGAGCGCGAGCCGCCCATGGCACCCGCGTCGGCCTGCACGATCGCGTACTCGAGCCCGAGGCGCTGGAAGATGCGCTCGTACGCGTCGCGCTGCGCCTGGTACGAGGCATCCAGCCCGGCGTCCGTGTGGTCGAACGAGTACGCGTCCTTCATCGTGAACTCACGCCCCCGGAGGAGGCCGGCGCGGGGCCGCGCCTCATCGCGGTACTTGTCCTGGATCTGGTAGATCGTCAGCGGCAGATCCTTGTACGACGAGTAGAGGTCCTTCACGAGCAGCGTGAAGACCTCTTCATGAGTGGGGGCGAGCAGGTAGTCGGCGTCCTTGCGGTCCTTCAGGCGGAAGATGCCGTCGCCGTACTCCTCCCAGCGACCGGTGGCCTCGTAGGGCTCACGCGGCAGCAGCGCGGGGAAGTGCACCTCGAACGCGCCCGCGGCCGACATCTCGTCGCGGATGATCTGCTCGACCTTCGCCTTCACGCGCAGGCCCAGCGGGAGCCAGGCGAAGATGCCCGGCGCCTGGCGGCGGATGTAGCCGGCGCGCACGAGCAGCCTGTGGCTCGTGACTTCGGCGTCCGACGGGTCTTCGCGCAGCGTGCGCAGGAAATAGGTCGAGAGACGGGTCACCACGATCCCCCAGTCTAGGACGATGGATGCCGCCGCCCGCCGCCTACCCTGGAGCGATGACGACCGTGCTGCTGACCGGGTTCGAGCCGTTCGCGGGCGACTCCGCGAACCCCTCGGGTGACGCCGTGCGCGCGGTCGCCGCGCGGTGGGATCGCGCCGAGACGCTGATCGTCGAGGTGCTGCCGGTGACGTTCGCGGATGCCGCGGCCCGCCTGCGCGTCCTGATCGAGCGGCACTCCCCCGACGTCGTGATCGCCACCGGCCTCGCCGGCGGCCGCTCGGCGGTGACGCCGGAGCGGGTCGCCCTCAACCTCGCCGATGCCCGCATCCCCGACAATGCGGGGGTGCAGCCGACCGACGCCGTCGTCGTCGGGGGCGCACCAGACGCACGGTTCGCCACGCTTCCGGTCAAGCGGATCGCGGCGGCGGTGGCCGCGGCATCCGTGCCGTCCTCCGTGTCGCTCACGGCCGGCACCTTCGTGTGCAACGCGGCGATGTACACCGTGCTGGATGCGACGGCCGACCGCGCGGACGTGCGTGCCGGGTTCGTGCACGTGCCGTGGTCGACCGAGACCGCGCCCGCAGGTGCGCCGGCGCTCGCCCTCGCCGACATCGTGCGCGCCCTCGAGATCGCGATCGATGTGAGCCTCACATCCGACGACGGGCGCCCGCTTGTGGGCGGCGAGATCGCCTGATGCCGGGGGCGCCGCCCGTCAGCGCCGCCCGAGTCGCAGCGCGGCGCGCACCACGAGCCCCGCGACCAGCGCCCAGAAGGCGGCGCTGATGCCGAAGAACGCGATGCCGGACGCCGCCGTGAGGAACGTCACGATGGCCGGAACCCGGTCGTGCGGGTCGGCGACGGCCTGTTGCACCGCCGAGCCGAACGCGCCGAAGAGCGCGAGACCGGCGACGGCGGCGATGAGACCGGCGGGCGCCAGCACGACGAGCACGGCGAAGAACGAGGATGCCGCGGCCAGCACGAAGTACGTCGAGCCGGTCGCGATGCTCGCGTACCAGCGCCTGCGCGGATCGGGATGGGCGTCGGGGCTCGCCGCCAGCGCGGCGGTGATCGCGGCGAGGTTGATCGCCGGCCCGCCGGCGGAGGCGGTGAGGGCGCTGCCGAGGCCGGTGACGGTCATCGCGGGCCGCCACGGCAGGTCGTAGCCGAAGCTGCGGAGGATCGCCGTGCCCGGCACGTTCTGCGACGCCATCGTCACCAGGAACAGCGGGAGCGCGAGACCCACGATGGCGCCGGTGGTGAACGTCGGCGCCGTGAACGCGACCCGCGGGAGGAAGGACGTCGGGTCGATCGCGGTGCCGGCCGCGCCGACCTCGATGCCGATCGCGATGGCCGCCGCGAGAAAAGCGAGCGGAACCGCCCAGCGGGGCAGGAACCGCAGCGCGATGAGCCACACCACGATCACCGGCGCGACCGCCCACGGGCTCTTGACGAGTCCGCTGAGCGGGGCGAGGCAGAGCGGCAGCAGCACGCCGCCGAGCATCGCCTGCGCGAGCGAGGCGGGGATACGCGCGATGGCCTGCCCGAGAGCGGGGATGAGCGCCGTGAGCAGGATGAGCCCCGCCACGACGTAGAACGCGCCGATCTCTGCCGACCAGCCGCCCTCGACGGCGCCGGTCGCGGCGATCAGGGCCGCCCCGGGCGTCGACCACGCGAGGGTGATGGGGCGCCGGTAGCGAAGCGCGAGCACGATCGTGCCGGCCCCCACGGCGAAGGACGCGGCGAGCAGACCGCTGGCCGCCTGATCGGACGTGGCGCCGGCCGCGTGCAGCGCCGTGAGCACGACGGCGAACGAGCTCGAGAACCCCACCAGCGACGCGGTGATACCGGCCGAGATCGGCCGCGACAGCGGCGCGTCGAGCGAGGGGCTGGATGCCGCGGCGGTCGGTTCACTCACCGGTGCACCGTATCGCGGCGCGGAGGCGTACCCCGACCAGGCGGACGGTGCCACCGGGCGACGGGTGGACCGGTGCGCTCAGGCGGTGACGACCTGGGCGGTACCGAGGGGGGCGTCGGGGCCCATCTCGTCGGCGAGGCGGGTGGCCTCGGCGATGAGCGTCGCGACGATCTCCTCCTCGGGCACGGTCTTGATGACCTCGCCCTTCACGAAGATCTGGCCCTTGCCGTTGCCGCTCGCGACGCCGAGGTCGGCTTCGCGGGCCTCGCCCGGGCCGTTCACGACGCAGCCCATGACGGCGACGCGCAGCGGCACCGTGACATCCTTCAGACCCTCGGTGACGCTGTCCGCGAGGGAGTAGACGTCGACCTGGGCGCGACCGCACGACGGGCACGAGACGATCTCGAGGCGGCGCTCGCGGAGGTTGAGCGACTGCAGGATCTGCAGGCCGACCTTCACCTCTTCGACGGGAGGCGCCGACAGCGAGACGCGGATGGTGTCGCCGATGCCCTCGCCGAGCAGGATGCCGAACGCCGTCGCGCTCTTGATGGTGCCCTGGAACGCGGGTCCGGCCTCGGTGACACCGAGGTGCAGCGGCCAGTCGCCCCGCTCGGCGAGCTGACGGTAGGCCTTGACCATCACGATCGGGTCGTTGTGCTTGACCGAGATCTTGAAGTCGTGGAAGTCGTGCTCTTCGAACAGCGACGCCTCCCACACGGCGCTCTCCACGAGCGCCTCGGGAGTGGCCTTGCCGTACTTCTCGAGCAGTCGGCGGTCGAGCGATCCGGCGTTCACGCCGATGCGCAGCGAGACGCCGGCGTCCTTCGCCGCCTTCGCGATCTCGCCGACCTTGTCGTCGAACTGGCGGATGTTGCCGGGGTTCACTCGTACCGCGGCGCAGCCGGCGTCGATCGCCTGGAAGACGTACTTCGGCTGGAAGTGGATGTCGGCGATGACCGGGATCTGGCTCTTCTTCGCGATGATGTGCAGCACGTCGGCGTCGTCCTGGCTGGGCACCGCGACCCGCACGATGTCGCAGCCCGAGGCGGTGAGCTCGGCGATCTGCTGCAGGGTCGCGTTGATGTCGGTCGTCTTGGTGGTCGTCATCGACTGCACGCTGACGGGCGCGTCGCCACCGACCAGCACCTTGCCGACCTTGATCTGGCGGCTCTTGCGGCGGGGGGCGAGCGTTTCAGGGACCTTGGGCATCCCGATGTTGACGGCTGGCACGCCCCCAGCCTACGCCGACGGGGATGCCGCGGCCCCGACCCGCGGCATCCGAGCCCCGGCGGCGCCGGGCGCGGCCGAGCCGTGTGGTAGGTTCGCCCCATGTTCGCGCGCACCTGCTGGTGGCCCACCGCCTGAGGCGGTGGATCGTGCGATTCCGACCGCCCCGAGGGGCGGTCTTCTTCGTGAAGCGGCCGCCCCGACTCCGAAGGACCATCCCATGCCCGCATCCTTTGCCGAGCTGATCGCCTCCGACGCGCCCTTCGCGCTCATCGCGCGCGACGACGCCTGGGTCGAGGTGCTCACGGGTGAGGTCGTCGACGTCGATGCCCTCGCCGACATCCCCCTCGTCGATGCGACGGGGACCCCTCGCGAGGTGCTCGCGCTCGTGCCGTTCCGGCAGGTGCGAGAGCGCGGATTCGCCTCCCACGACGACGGGGCGCCGCTGCGATGCCTCGTGGTCGAAGGTCACGAGCGGATGCCGCGGGCCGAGGCCGTGGCCACGCTGCCGTCCGAGCCGATCGCCCTCGAGAACCCCGGCTTCGATCTGACCGACGAGGAGTACGCGGGAATCGTGCGCACGGTGATCTCCGACGAGATCGGCCGCGGCGAGGGCGCGAACTTCGTGATCCGCCGCGACTTCACCGCCGGGGTCGGTGCCGACCCGCGTCTGGCAGCGCTCACCTGGTTCCGGGCGCTGCTCGCCCACGAGCGCGGCGCGTACTGGACGTTCGCTGTCGTCACGCCCGGCCACGTCGCCGTGGGTGCGAGCCCCGAGGCGCACGTCAGCGCGCAGGACGGCGTCGTCACCATGAACCCGATCTCGGGCACCTTCCGCCACCCGGCGGGCGGCGCGACGCGCGAGACCCTGAGCGAGTTCCTCGCCTCCACGAAGGAGACCGAGGAGCTGTTCATGGTCGTCGACGAGGAGCTCAAGATGATGAGCGCGGTCTGCTCCGACGGCGGCCGCATCACCGGACCGCACCTGAAGGAGATGTCGCGGCTCACGCACACCGAATACATGCTGCGGGGCACGTCGACCCTCGACCCTCGCGACATCCTGCGCGAGACGATGTTCGCTCCCACGGTCACCGGCTCGCCGATGCAGAATGCCTGCACGGTCATCACGCGGTACGAGCGCACGCCGCGCGGTTACTACTCCGGCGTCGCCGCACTGTTCACGCCCGCCGTCGGCGGCGGTCACGACCTCGACGCACCGATCCTCATCCGCACCGCCTATCTCGAGCACGGCCGCCTGCGCGTGCCCGTCGGGGCCACCCTCGTGCGCCACTCCGACCCGTACGGAGAGGTGAGCGAGACCCACGGCAAGGCCGCCGGTGTACTGGGGGCGATCGGCGCGGTCGCCCGCGACGAGCGCCGGAGCGCCGACGCCGACCAGCCGACGGCCGAGCGCGAGCCTCTCGCCGACGACCCGGAGATCTCCGAGCTGCTGACGTCGCGCAACGCCCGCCTCGCCCCGTTCTGGCTCAACCCGCAGGAACGCGCCGACGGCGGCCCCTTCGCCGGTCGCACCGCGGTCGTCGTCGACGCCGAGGACCGCTTCACGACGATGCTCGCCCACCAGCTGCGCCACCTCGGCCTCGACGTCTCGATCGTGCCGTGGGCCGCGGCATCCGCTGACGTTCTCGACGCCGCCGACCTGGTCGTCTCCGGCCCCGGCCCCGGCGACCCCCGCGACGAGGGCTCGGCCCGCATCGCCGCGATGCGACATGTCGTCGCGCATCGCCTTGAGACCGGACGCCCGCTGCTCGCGGTCTGCCTCAGCCATCAGATCCTCGCCGACCGACTCGGCATCGGACTCGCCGCGCTCGACCGGCCACACCAGGGCCTGCAGCTCGCCGTCGATGTCTTCGGCGAGCGCGCCTCGATCGGCTTCTACAACACCTTCACCGCGAAAGTCGCTCCGGGCACGACCGAGGTGAGCGGGGCGGATGTCGCGGCCGAGCCCTCGACCGGCGACGTCTACGCCCTGCGCGGCCCGGGCTACGCCTCGGTGCAGGGCCACCTGGAGTCGATCCTGTCGCGCGACGGGCTGCGCACCCTCGAACGACTCGTCGCCCAGGCTCTCACGCCCGTCGACGCCTGACCGGCGTCAGTCGGGGCAGGGCCCAACCGGTGTCAGTGGAACAGTGACACCGGGTTGAAGACGTCGGCGAGCAGCAGCACGGCGCTCGTCGCCACCAGGAACACCACGACGACGAAGGTGACGGGCACGAGCCGGGTCGCATCGACGGGCTTCGGCGCGGGTCGGCGAAACAGCCGCGCCCACGCCCGCCGCAGTCCGTCCCAGAGGGCGATGACGACGTGACCTCCGTCGAGCGGGAGGAGCGGCACGAGGTTGAAGACGCCGAGCGCGATGTTGAGGGACGCGAGCAGGCCCAGCATCACCGAGACGCGGTTGATGATCGGGGCCGGTGACGACGCCACCTCCCCCGCGATGACCCCGGCGCCCACGAGGCTCAGCGGTCCGTTCGGGTCGCGCTGGGCACCCGTGAACACCGACTCCGCCGCCTGGTAGACCTTCACCGGGAACTGCGCCACGATGCCGACGACCGCGCCGACGTTCTGCACCGCGGCCGCGGGCCCGTCCCAGATCGGCTGTCGCACGAACTCCACCGTCGGGGCGAAGCCGATGAAGCCGATCTCGCGGGTCTCGGCGACCCCGTCCGCTCCGGTCACCGGGTTGCCCGAGGCATCCGTCACGGGAGCCGTGATGGTCGCCGGCGTGATCGTGAGGGTCTGGGCGGCACCGCCGCGGTCGACGACGACCGAGAGCGCCTGACCGGGCGAGGCCTGCACGATCGCCGAGGCCGAGGCGAAGTCGCTGACCGCCATGCCGTCGATCGAGACGATGCGGTCGCCTGCCTGCAGCCCGGCCTGCTTCGCGGGGGTGGTATCGGTCGCGCACGTCTGCGACGAGTACGAGACGGGCGTGCAGGCGCTGAGCGAGGCGACCGTCGCGGTCGCGGTCTGCAGGCCGATGCCGCTGAACACGATCGCGAACAGGACGATCGCGAGCACGAAGTTCATGAACGGGCCGCCGAGCATGATGACGACGCGCTTCCACATGGACAGCCGGTAGAACACCCGGTCGTCGGCATCGGCGATCGTCTCGTCGTTGGCCGCGCGGGCATCCTGCACCATGGTCGCCCAGAAGCGTCCGCGTCGGAGCCGAGCCCGATCGTCGGGCGTCGCCTGGTCCGTCTCGGTCTGGGTCACCGTCGCGACGCCACCGCCCACGGATGCGACCTGCGGGTCGGCCGATGCCGCCGCGCGCTCCGACTCGGAGGGCGGGTACATGCCGGCCATCGAGATGTAGCCGCCGAGCGGGATGAGCTTCACGCCGTACTCGGTCTCGCCCTTGCGTCGCGAGAACAGGGTCGGACCGAAGCCGATCATGTACTGCCCCACGCGCACCTTGAAGAGCTTCGCCGGCACGAGGTGGCCGATCTCGTGCAGCGCGATCGAGACGGCGAGCCCCACGATGAGCACGACGATTCCGATGACGAATGCGAGAACGGTCACGCCCCCACGGTAGCCCCGGCTGTCTTGGAGCGGGCCGACAAGGTGCGCTGTGCCCGCTCTGCGCGCTCGGCGCCCGGGTGCGCGCGGGTCGCTCTGGTTGAATGGGACCGATGTCCACACCGTCGAACCTGCCGCCCGTCCTCCGCCCGACGCACCCGCCCGCACGATCGCTGCGCGCTCTCGCCGAGGTGGTCGACGGCGAGGTGCGTGGACTCGACGGCGATGTCACGATCGGCGGCCTCACACTCGCCACGGCGGACCTGCGCCCCGGCGAGGCGTTCGTCGCGATCCGGGGCGTCAACCGGCACGGCGCCGAAGTGGCGACGGATGCCGCGGCCCGCGGCGCGGTCGCCGTCATCACCGATGCCGAGGGCGCCGAGATCGCGGCATCCGCCGGTCTGCCGATCGTCGTGGTCGACGGCCCCCGAGCGCGCCTCGGCGCACTGTCGGCGTGGGTCTACGGCACGGGCGCCGACGACGACCTCCCGCTGCTGTTCGCGACCACCGGCACCAACGGCAAGACCAGCACCTCCCACCTGCTCGAAGGCATCCTCGGTCAGCTGGGCGTGACGACCGGACTCTCCTCGACCGCGGAACGCCACATCGCGGGACGGGTGATCGTGTCGCGACTGACCACGCCCGAGGCATCCGAGTTCCATGCCCTCCTCGCCCTCATGCGCGAGGAGGGGGTCGAGGCGGTCGCCGTCGAGGTGAGCGCCCAGGCCCTCAGCCGCCACCGGGTCGACGGACTCATGTTCGATATCGCGGGGTTCACGAACCTCAGCCACGACCACCTCGACGACTACGCCGACATGCGCGAGTACCTCGAGGCCAAACTCGAGCTCTTCCGTCCCGAACGCGCGCGCCAGGCCGTGATCGCACTCGACTCGCCGTACGCCGCCGAGGTGACGTCCCGCAGCGGCGTGCCGTTCACCACCATCGGCACCCCGGCCATCGCCGCCGACCCCGCCCTCGCGGCGAGCGCCGACTGGACCGTCGAGATCCTCGCCGAGCGCCAGGACGGCACCGACTTCACCCTGCGAGGCCCCGAGGGACGCACGCTCACCACGACCGTTCCGACGATCGGCCGGCACATGGCCGCGAACGCGGGACTCGCGATCGCGATGATCCATGCGGCCGGCTACGACTGGGAGCGCATCGTCGCCGCACTCGACGGGCGCCGCATCGAGGCGTACCTCCCCGGGCGCACCGAGCGGGTCTCCGGCGACCGGGGTCCGGCGGTCTACGTCGACTTCGGCCACTCCCCCGACGCCTTCGAGAAGACGCTCGCGGCGGTGCGGCACGTCACGCCCGGCACCGTCCTGATGCTGTTCGGCGCGGACGGCGACCGCGACGCGACCAAGCGCCACGACATGGGCCGTACCGCGGTGGAGGGGAGCGACATCCTCGTCATCACCGACCACCACCCGCGACGCGAGAACCCCGACACGATCCGCGCGACCCTCCTCGAGGGCGCGCGCCGGGCACGGCCCGACGCCGAGATCCACGAGTACTCGCCGCCCGAGCGGGCGATTATCGAGGCCGTGAAGCTCGTCGGCGAGGGCGATGCGATCCTGTGGGCGGGACCCGGGCACCAGGACTACCGCGACATCCGCGGAGTGCGCACGCCGTACTCGGCGCGCGAACTCGCCCGCCGTGCGCTGCGCGACGCCGGCTGGCCCGTGCCCGAGCCGCACTGGCCGGTGCCCTACCCCACGGACACGACGCCCGCGTCCGACCCGGAGCGCCCGGCGTACTGACGCCGGCAACGCGTCGCTCGACCGCTCCGCTGCCGCGATGCAACCCGGCGAGCCTCGCGGCCCGCCAACGGGGTCAGGATGCCGCGGCGATCCGCTCATCGGCTGCGCGGCGCGCCCACGCCTCTGCCTCGGCGAGACTCTCGCGCGTGAGATCGGTCGGAGCGTCGTGCTCGTCGACGATCGCTCGCACCGTGTCGACGATGCCGAGGAACGACAGCCGTCCCTCGTGGAAGGCGTCGACCGCCTGCTCGTTCGCCGCGTTGAACACCGCCGGATAGGTCGATCCGGCCCGGCCCACCCGCTTCGCGAGCGCGACGGCCGGGAAGGCCTCCTCGTCGAGCGGCTCGAACGTCCACGCGGCGGCACGAGTCCAGTCGATCGGCGCACCCACCCCGGCGACCCGGTGCGGCCAGTCGAGGCCGAGCGAGATCGGCAGCCGCATGTCGGGCGGCGACGCCTGGGCGATCGTCGACCCGTCGACGAACTCGACCATGGAGTGCACGATCGACTGCGGGTGCACGACCACATCGATGCGGTCGTAGTCGATGTCGAACAGCAGGTGCGCCTCGATGACCTCGAGACCCTTGTTGACGAGGGTCGCGGAGTTGGTCGTGACGACCCGTCCCATGTTCCAGGTCGGATGCGCAAGGGCCTCGGCGGGGGTCACGGCGGCGAGCTGGCCACGGGTACGACCGCGGAATGGACCGCCGGACGCCGTCACCACCAGGCGCCGCACCTCAGCCGAACTGCCTGATCGCAGCGCCTGCGCGATCGCCGAGTGCTCCGAGTCCACCGGCACGATCTGGCCGGGCG
>NZ_MEGA01000018.1:627-31959 GCF_001725695.1 Microbacterium sp. SCN 71-21 | reverse complement strand
CATCCGGTGCGGGGTCCACAGGCGCTGGAACTCGTCCGGCACACCGGGCAGATCGGATGCCGCGACCAGCGCGTCATCCGATCCGCCCGCGTGCGCCGAGGTCATACGAGCTGATCCGCCGTGTCGACGAGAGTGTGCTGCGCGATGGCGCGCAGGACCAGGGCGATCGCATCGTCGACGGGAACGCCGTTCGTCTGCGAGCCGTAGCGGAAGCGGAACGACACCGTGCCCGCGGCGCGGTCCTGCTCCCCCGCGATGAGCTGCAGCGGCACCTTCTGGGTGGTGTGCGTGCGGATCTTCTTCTGCATGCGGTCGTCGGAGTGGTCGACCTCCGCGCGCACGCCCGCCTCACGCAGGCGGCCCACGATCTCGTCGAGGTACGGCGCGTACTCCTCGGCGACCGGGATGCCGACGACCTGCACCGGGGAGAGCCACACCGGGAACGCGCCGGCGTAGTGCTCGAGCAGGATCGCGAAGAACCGCTCGATCGAGCCGAACAGTGCGCGGTGGATCATGATCGGGCGGTGACGCTCGCCGTCCGATCCGGTGTACTCCAGCTCGAAGCGCTCGGGCAGGTTCGGGTCGACCTGCACGGTCGACAGCTGCCAGGTGCGCCCGATCGCGTCACGGGTCTTCAGGTCGATCTTCGGGCCGTAGAACGCCGCCTCGCCGGGCACCTCAGTGAGCTTCAGTCCGCTCGCCAGGGCGACATTGCGCAGTGCGTTCGTGGAGTACTCCCAGAACTCGTCCGACCCGATCCACTTCGACTTCTCGTCGTCGCGCATCGACAGTTCGAGCTCGAAGTCGTCGAGACCGAAGTCCCGCAGCATGGAGATGACGAACTCGAGCACCTTCGTCGCCTCACCCTCGAGCTGCTCGGGGGTCACGAACAGGTGCGAGTCGTCCTGGGTGAAGCCGCGGACGCGCGTGAGGCCGTGGAGGGCGCCCGAGAGTTCGTTGCGGTAGACCGTGCCGTTCTCGGCGAGCCGCATCGGCAGGTCGCGGTAGCTGCGGCCGCGCTCCTTGTAGATGAGGATGTGCATCGGGCAGTTCATCGGCTTCAGGTAGTACTCCTGGCCGGCCTTGGTGATGGTGCCGTCGGCGTCGCGCTCCTCGTCCATCGTGATGGGCGGGAACATGCCGTCCCGGTAGGTCACGAGGTGGTTCGAGGTCAGGAAGAGGTCTTCCTTCGAGATGTGCGGGGTATACACGTAGGTGTAGCCGGCTGCGACGTGGCGACGGCGGGCGTGCTGCTCCATCTCCCCGCGGACGATGCCGCCCTTCGGATGCCAGACACTCAGCCCCGAGCCGATCTCGTCGGGGAACGAGAAGAGGTCGAGCTCCTTGCCGAGCTTGCGGTGATCGCGCTTGGCGGCCTCCTCGAGGCGCTGCTGGTAGGCGCGCAGTTCGTCCTTCGTCGCCCACGCGGTGCCGTAGATGCGCTGCAGCTGCGGGTTCTTCTCGCTGCCGCGCCAATAGGCGCCCGCGATGCGCTGCAGGTCCCAGCCGTTGCCGATCGTGCGGGTGTTGGGCACGTGAGGTCCGCGGCACAGGTCTTTCCAGACGGTCTCGCCGTCGCGGTTGACGTTGTCGTAGATCGTCAGCTCGCCGGCTCCGACCTCGACCGAGGCGCCCTCGGCGGCCTCCTTCGTGCCGCCCTTGAGGCCGATCAGTTCGAGCTTGAACGGTTCGTCGGCGAGCTCGGCGCGCGCTTCGTCGTCGCTGACCACGCGGCGCACGAAGCGCTGGCCCTCGCGGACGATGCGCTCCATCTCCTTCTTGATGGCCTTGACGTCATCGGGGGTGAACGGCGCATCCGTGCCGAAGTCGTAGTAGAAGCCGTCGGTGATCGGCGGGCCGATGCCGAGGTTCGTCTGCGGCTTGATGCGCTGCACCGCCTGGGCGAGCACATGCGCGGTCGAGTGTCGCAGGATCGCCAGGCCGTCGGCGCTGTCGATCGTGACCGGCTCTACGGAGTCTGCGGCGGTCACGACCGTCGCGAGGTCCTTCAGCTCGCCGTTGACGCGCAGCGCCACGACGGATCGGTCGGGGAAGAGGGCGAAGCCGTCGGCGGGGTACTCGACGACAGCGGGTAGGGCATCAGACACAGGGAAATCTCCAGAGGATCGCTCGGTTCCAGGCTACTCAGCTTCGGGGCGCACGCGCGCCGCCGCCCGCTCAGGCGCCGAGCGTTCGCGTCGCCGTCGCGCGCACGACGACGGTCGTGAGCGGGCGAGGGCGGATGTCCATGCCGCGAGCCTACCGTTCCCAGGTTCGTTGGGGAGCAGGATGGGAGCGTGAAACTCGCGGGCGTCGGCGCCGTGCTCCTCCTGCTGTCGGCGATTGCCGTGGCGATCGGCGTGCTGCCCGCCGCGAACGCCCTCGCCATCGGCGACCGCGTGTGGCCCATCCTGCTGTTCGTCGTGGCGGTGACGGTCGTCGCCGAGCTCGCCGCGGCCGCGGGCGTCTTCGACGCCGCGGGGCACCTGCTCGTGCGCCTCAGCCGCGGCCACACGCTGCGGCTGTGGTTCAGCGTCGCGCTGCTGGCGATCCTCGCGACCTCCTTCCTCTCCCTCGACACCACCGCCGTGCTGCTCACGCCTGTCGTGGTCGCCGTCGCGCGGCGGGCGGGGCTGTCGCCGCTGCCATTCGCGTTCGCGACCGTGTGGCTCGCCAACACGGCGTCACTGGCGCTGCCGGTCTCGAACCTCACCAATCTGCTCGCCGCAGACCGGCTCGCGGGCGGCGACCCGCTGCAGTTCCTCGCGCTCATGTGGGCGCCCGCGCTCATCGCGATCCTCGTCACTGTCGCGGCGCTGCTGCTGTTCCACCGCCGTCAATTGCGCGGGCGGTTCGAGACGCCGGTCGCCCCCCGAATCGACGATGCCCCCCTGCTCATCGTGAGCGCGGCCGTCGTCGTGGTCATGATGCCGCTCCTCGTGTCGGGTCTCGCACCGTGGATCCCGGCCCTCGGAGCCGCTGTGGTCTTGACGATCGTGTTCGCTGTGCGCTCCCCCGCCGCGCTGCGCCCCTCTCTCCTCCCGTGGCAGCTCGTCCTGTTCGCCGCCGGGCTGTTCCTCGCCGTCGGCGCGCTGGAGGCGCTCGGCGGCGCCGCCGTCATCGGAGCGGTGGCGGGAGCGGGCGACGATCTGCTCGGGCTGTGGCGGGTCGCGGCATCCGCCCTCGTCGGTGCCAACCTCATCGACAACCTGCCGGCCTACCTCGCACTCGAGCAGGTCGCGCACACACCGGCGCGCCTGGGCGCGGTGCTCGTCGGGGTGAACGCCGGCCCGCTGATCACGCCCTGGGCCTCCCTTGCGACGCTGCTCTGGCACGCCCGGCTGCGGTCGCTCGAGGTGCAGATCTCGTGGCGCACCTACATGCTGCGCGGGTGCCTCGTGGCCCCGCTGGTGGTCGCCCTCGCGACCGTGCCGCTCGCGTTCTGACGCCTCAGAGGTGCCTCAGGGCCTCGCGGCGACTGAGCGGACTGAGCGGATGCGCCTCGACGTATGCGCGTACCCAGTCGGGTGCGACGCGCGCGTGGTCCCGCAGCGCCCAGCCATCGTCGAGCAGCGTCTCGTCGAGTGCGGTGCCGCGACCGAGCTGCGAGATGATCGCGATGCGTCGCAGCCACATGTCGTCATCGCCGGCCCAGGCGCGCACGAGGCGCGCCGTCTCGCGCGGTCGCACCTCGAGCTGGTCGGCGACACGGTGGGCGAGCTCGTCCACGAGGTCCCACCACTGCCCCTCGCGCACATATCGCTCGATGGTCCTCAGCAGGGAGGGGTCGTCCTGCAGTGGCCTGAGGGCGAGGATCGCGAGGGCGGCGTAGCGCTCCTCACGCACCTCGGCGCCGCTCCACAGTGCCTCGGCGGCCGCGCCCAGGGTCGCGGCGTCCGTCACACCCTTCGCGCGCTGCCGGGTGAGTCGTCGCACCTCCGGCACCGGCACACCGCGGAACGGCATCGCCGATGTCATGTACGCCTGCTGGGCGGCGGCGCGAGCGGGGTCGGCGCGCGCTCGCAGATCGGCTCGGACGCCCTCGACGATCTGCGCCGACGCGGTCATGACGCGTCGAACGTGAGATCGACCTGGATCTCCCCCGCGAGCTGCTCGAGCGCCGCCGTCGCGTCGTCGGCGACGGCAGCGGATGCCGCGTGCGCGGCGATACTCGCCTCGAACAGCGTCCCTCCGGCCATCGGCGCATCGAACACGCTACTCGTGAACGCGTCGATCGTGAGGCCGCGCACGCTGAGCGCGCGGGTGACGTCGTTCACGATGCCGGGACGGTCGTTGCCCAGCACGGTGAAGGTGAGACGCGACCCGGCGGGGTCGGGAGCGTGTGTCGTGAGGTGCACCGACACCCGCAGTGCGGGAAGGTCGGCCAGGGCCGTCGTGAGGGCGTCGACCGCGTCATCGGCCACCTCGACGAGCACGATCCCGGCGAACGCGCCCGCGAGCTCGGCGAGTTCGCTGCGCTGCCAGTTGCCGCCATAGGCGGCGACGGTGTGTGCGAGGGACTGGACGATGCCGGGGCGGTCGTCGCCGACGACGGTGAGCACGAGCTGAGCCATGCGCCGAGCCTAGGGTGCGGACGGTGCGGCTGTCAGGGGCTCCCAGAAGTGTCGTGTCCACACGCGTACGTGGAGGCGGACTCCGCGGTACTCCGAGTCGCGTTCGTCCAGGGCGGTGAACCCCGCAGCGCGGCACACACCGTTCGAAGCGTCGTTCTCGATCGAGGGGAAGGCGACGATGAGCGACCGCGGCGCCGCGATCGTCGGGGCCATCTTGACGAGTGCCCGCAGCGCCGCCCCGGCGTATCCGTTGCCCTGCCACGGCGGGAGCACGTGCCAGCCCGCTTCGTACACCGGCGCGCCGTCGAGGTCGCTCGGCCAGAAGCCGATACCTCCGATCGCGGTGCCCTCCCGCTCGATCGCGAACATCCACGCTTCCCCCGCCGCGGTGAGGCGCAGATACTTCGCGTGTCGCGCCCGGACCTCGTCGTCGGTCTCGGGGCCGCCGAGGTACACGGTCATCTCGGGGGTATTCGCGGCGATCAGGACGGGCAGGTGGTCATCGCGCCAGGGGGTGAGGGAGACATCCGTCATGTGACCAGTGTGCGCGGCGGCGCCGACATCCTCCGGAAACGAGAAAACCCCCGGCGAGCCGGGGGTTTCGGGTGGTGCGCGATACTGGGATCGAACCAGTGACCTCTTCCGTGTCAGGGAAGCGCGCTACCGCTGCGCCAATCGCGCCTGTTCAGGCATGTTCACTTGTGAGTGGAGGTGGCGACGGGATTCGAACCCGTGTAAACGGCTTTGCAGGCCGGTGCCTAGCCGCTCGGCCACGCCACCGTGTGGTTTGACCCCACGTGCCGTGATCGTTCGATGGAACGACCCCTGCACTCGAGCGGATGACGAGACTCGAACTCGCGACCCTCACCTTGGCAAGGTGATGCGCTACCAACTGCGCTACATCCGCGTGTTTCCCGGTTGCCCGGGGCACTCGTACGACTTTAGCCGACGAATCGGTCGACGCAAAACCGGCACGCGCGCGGGCGTTTCGCGCTCTCGGTTCGCGGCGGGCCCGCCGCATCCGGTATGCTCGACACTCGGTCCTCCGGGGCCGATCGGGCGATTGGCGCAGTTGGTAGCGCGCTTCCTTCACACGGAAGAGGTCATCAGTTCGAGTCTGGTATCGCCCACCACAGAACCCCCGCTTCGGCGGGGGTTCGTCGTTTGAGTTCTACGCCTCGCACAGGCGCGTGCGCGTCGTCCGGATGGCGATGACGAGGCACGCGGCGACCGCGATCGCCCACAGGGTCCACAGCACCGCCGTCGCCGGCGCGCCGAGCACCGGACCCGAGGTGCAGTACGAGCGTCCCGGCACCGACGAGTCGTAGCATGCCCCCTGCGTCAGGCCACTCACCGCCCAGAGCGGCAACGCGACGGCACCAGCGACGGCGGTCCAGATCCACGCCCAGATGACACCGCCCAGCCCACGGCGATCGGACGCCTCGTGCTCCCCCATGCCGCGAGGCTAGCCCGCCGCGCAGCTCCCGGCTAGATGCGCCAGCCGTACCGGCGCTGCAGCTCCGCGGCGACGCGGCGGAACGTGCGCGCGTCGAGCGCCGCGGCTTCGCGGCGCACCGCCGCATCCGGCACCCGGTACAGCTGATCGAGATCGAGCCACGACTCGCGCCGGGCGGCATCCCATGCACCGCTGCCGAGCGAGACGTACTCGCGGTCGCCGGCGTGGGACTTGCTCGTCAGCTTCATCGCCCACGCATGACCGCGTCCGGCGCGGCCGATGACGAGCACCGGCCGGTCCTTCCCCTGACGCGGGTTCGCCTGGAACGGTACCCAGGTCCACACGATCTCTCCCCCGTCAGCCGTGCCGCCGGGAGACGGCGAGTACGCGACGCGGATGCCGCGTGTCGTGCGTATGTCGACCTCTTCGGCGCGAGCGGGGCGTCCGGTGAGAGCGCGCACCAATCCGCGGAGCAGTGTCGAGAAGGCCACATCCTCACGCTAGCGGAGCGCGCCCGCCGGGGAACGCCGAAGAGCGCCGCGGCCGAAGCCGCGACGCCCTTCGGGACGATCGGTGAAGGTCACTCCGCGAGTGCGTAGCCCTCTTCACCGTGGACCGTGGTGTCGACACCGGCGATCTCGTCCTCGTTCTTGATGCGGAACCCGATCGTCTTCTCGATCGCGAAACCGATCACGAAGGCGACGACGAAGGAGAACACCAGCACCGTGGCTGCGGCGATCGCCTGCAGGATGAGCTGGTCCCAGCCACCGCCGAGGAACAGGCCCGTGCCCGTGGCGAAGAAGCCGAGGTACAGCGTTCCGATGATGCCGCCGACGAGGTGGACACCCACGACGTCGAGCGAGTCGTCGAAGCCGAGCTTCCACTTCAGCTCGATCGCAATCGCGCACACGCCACCGGCGATGAGGCCGAGCAGGAGCGCCCAGCCCGGGTCGAGGTTCGCGCACGAGGGGGTGATCGCGACGAGACCGGCGACGGCACCCGAGGCGGCGCCGACCGAGGTGGCCTTGCCGTCCTTGAGCTTCTCGACGATGATCCAGCCGAGCACGGCCGCAGCCGTGGCGCCGAGCGTGTTGATCACGATCAGACCGGTCGGCGAGCCGACGGCACCGATACCCGCGAGGATCGCGCCGTTCGCCGACGAGGTGCCCTCGGGCGAGACGAAGAAGGCCGAGGCGCCGGCGTTGAAGCCGAACCAGCCGAACCACAGGATGGCGGCACCGAGCAGCACGAGCGGCACGTTGTGGGGCTTGGTGATGCCCTTCTTGAAGCCGACGCGCTTTCCGAGCACGAGTGCGAGCGCGAGCGCCGCGGCACCGGCGTTGATGTGCACCGCAGTACCACCGGCGTAGTCGATGACCTCAACGCCAGCGTCCTTGCCGAACAGCGTCGTGCCGAGGTTGAAGATCCAGCCGTTGGTGTTCCAGACCCAGCCGGCGACCGCGAAGTAGTCGATCGTCGCGAACAGGAACGCGAAGATCATCCACGAGCCGAACTTGGCGCGGTCGGCGATGGCGCCGGAGACGAGCGCGACCGTGATGATCGCGAACGTCGCGCCGTACGAGACGGCGGTCAGGTTGACCGATGCGGTCTCCGGGGTGTTGGCCATGGTGGTCAGGCCGAAGTCGCTGAAGGGGTTGCCGAGTACGCCAGGCCACCAGTCGGCGGTCTGCATGTTGAATCCGTAGAGGATCCAGAGCACGGCGATGAGGCCCATTGCTCCGAAGCTCATCATCATCATGCTGACGACGCTCTTGGCCTTGACGAGTCCTCCGTAGAAGAACGCAACGCCCGGCGTCATGAACAGCACTAGCGCCGTTGCGGCGATGTACCAGGCGAGACTTCCGTTGTCCATGAAATCCTCACTCATGTGTCGTGTTACAGGACCCTCGGCAGAACGCGCGGGAGAGCGTAGCGTCGGGTGCCGCCAGTCTCGCGAGAGCGGGTTTCGCCCGGTATGCGCCTCGTGTTTCCGGCAGGTAACAGTGCACAGGCCCGCGTTAACATCACGTTTCGGGAGTCGCAGAGATCTCGAGGCATGACCGTGAGGTTCCCGTGCAGCTGCGCGGGAGCGACCGGGAGTCGTCAGGAATGCGTCAAGGCGTTCAGGCGAGAGATGGCGCGCAGGTACTTCTTGCGGTATCCCCCGCCGAGCATGTCCTCGCCGAAGACCCGATCGAGGGCGACTCCGGTCGCACGGATGGGCACCTGCGCGTCGTAGGCGCGATCGACGAATGCGACCAGTCGCAGGGCTGCGGACTGGTCCTCCAGCGTGACGACGTCGCGCAACCCGATGGTGGCGAGACCGTCGATGAGGCGGATGTAGCGCGACGGGTGCACCCGGGCCAGGTGCGCGACGAGGTCCCCGAACGCGTCATCCGAGACGAGACCGGATGCCGCGGCATCCGCGATCGCCACCGTGTATGCCTCGTCGTCGAGCACGACCGCGTGGCCGTCGAGGGCGCGCTGGCGGAAGTCGACGCCGTCGATGCGCAGCGTCTCGAAGCTGGCAGACATCGCATTGATCTCGCGCAGGAAGTCCTGGGCGGCGAAACGGCCCTCGCCGAGCGCGTTCGGAGGCGTGTTGGATGTCGCGGCCAGCCTGGTTCCACCGGGAACCAGCTCGCCGAGGAGACGGGTCATCACCATCGTGTCGCCCGGGTCGTCGAGCTCGAACTCGTCGATGCACAGCAGGTCGGCGCCGCGGAAGAGCTCGACGGCCTTTTGATAGCCGAGTGCGCCGACGAGCGCCGTGTACTCGATGAACGAGCCGAAGTACTTACGGCGGGCGGGCATCGCATGGTAGATGGACGCGAGGAGGTGGGTCTTGCCCACGCCGAACCCGCCGTCGAGATACACCCCGGGTTTTGTGGGCTCGATCTTCGGCGCCTTCGAGAAGAGCCCCCGACGCACCGGTGCGGCCGCTCCGCCGCCGGAGAAGGCGATCAGCTTCTCCTTTGCCGCCTGCTGCGACGGATAGGCGTCATCGGCGCGATACGTCTCGAAGGTCGCTCCGTCGAACTGGGGCGGGGGGACGAGGGCGGCGACCATGTCCGCGCCGCTCACGTCAGGGGTGCGGTCGGTGAGGTGGATGACGCCCGTGGTCACGGCGGCTGCCATTCGTGCCCCTGTCATTTTTCGACGCAACAGATCCGCCCCCGCTGCACCGACGTAGGTTGGCGGGGACGCGAACAACCCTAACGCCGTCACCCACCCGTCATTTCCGAGGAGCAGCGATGTCCGTCGCACCCGACACCGACAGCCAGAAGTTCGCCGAGTATGCGCACAGCGACCGGCTGGTGAGCACCGCGTGGCTCGCCGAGCACCTCACCGACCCGGGCCTGGTGGTCGTCGAGTCCAACGAGGACGTCCTCCTCTACGAGACCGGCCATATTCCCGGCGCCGTCAAGGTCGACTGGCACACCGAGCTCAACGACCCGGTCGTGCGTGACTACGTCGACGGCGCGGGCTTCGCCGAGCTGCTCAGCCGCAAGGGCATCTCGCGCGACGACACCATCGTCATCTACGGCGACAAGAACAACTGGTGGGCCGCCTACGCACTGTGGGTGTTCTCGCTGTTCGGCCACGAGGACGTGCGCCTGCTCGACGGTGGCCGTGATCGCTGGATCGCCGAGGGCCGCGACATCACAACCGCGCCCGCCGAGCGCGCCGCGACGTCGTATCCCGTCATCGAGCGCGACGACTCCGTGCTGCGCGCGTACAAGGAGGACGTCCTCGTCCACCTCGGCAAGCCGCTCATCGACGTGCGGTCGCCGGAGGAGTACTCGGGCGAGCGCACGTCCGCCCCCGCCTACCCCGAAGAGGGCGCCCTGCGCGCCGGCCACATCCCCAGCGCGGCGAGCGTTCCGTGGGCCAAGGCCGTGGCCGCGGACGGCACCTTCAAGTCGCGCGCCGAGCTCGACGCCATCTACCGTGACGAGGCGGGACTCGGCGACGCCGATGAGGTCATCGCCTACTGCCGCATCGGTGAACGCTCGAGCCACACCTGGTTCGTGCTGAAGCACCTGCTCGGCATCGAGAACGTGCGCAACTACGACGGCTCCTGGACCGAGTGGGGCAGCGCCGTGCGGGTTCCCATCGTCACGGGTGCCGAGCCGGGCGCGGTCCCCCCGCGCGCCTGACGTTCTTCCTGCGTGCGAGGATGGGGGCGATGTCGGACTCTGACGCGCTCCCGCCCTCGCTCGCCGAGGCGCGCGACGCCTTCCTCGAGCTCTCGGACCCCGAGCGCCTCCAGTTGCTCCTCGAGTACTCCGAGGAGCTCCCCGAGGTGCCCCCGGCCCTGCAGGGCCATCCCGAGATGTGCGAGCGTGTGGCGGAGTGCCAGTCCCCGGTCTACATCTTGATCGAGGTCGCCGACGGCATCGTGACGATGCACGCGATGGCGCCCGCCGAGGCGCCGACGACCCGCGGCTTCGCCAGCATCCTCGTGCAGGGGATCTCCGGTCTGACCGTCGCCGAGGTGCTCGCGATCCCCGATGACTACCCGCAGACCATCGGGCTCACACGCGCGGTCTCGCCGCTGCGCATCGCCGGAATGTCGGGGATGCTCCGGCGCGCCAAGCGCCAGGTGCACGAGAAGTCGGGTGCACTGGCGGGATGACCCTGCTCGAACTCGAGCCGCGCACGCTCCGCGCGTTCGACACCCTCGCCCCCGGCACGCGTGAGGCACTGCGTCATGTCTATGCGCCCACGGCCGACCGCTTCGTGCGGCTCAACATGATCACGAGCCTCACAGGAGCGGCCGCCGGCGACGACGGCACGAGCGAGTCGCTCACGAACCGCGTCGACCGTCTCATTCTCGGCATCATCCGCGAGCTCGCCGACGTCGTCGTCGTCGGCGCGCAGAGCGTGCGGGCAGAGGGGTACATCGTGCCCCGCCGTGCGCGTCTGGCGATCGTCACGTCCAGCGGAGACCTCACCGGCCACCGCCTCGCTCTGGCCGAGGGTGCCGCGAGCGATCAGGTGATCGTGATCTGCCCCGCCGATCGCGCCGATGCGATCCGCTCGCATCCGGATGCCGCGGGCATCACTGTGCTGCCGGTGCCCGGACCCGCACCGCTGTCCCCGCGGGACATCCTCACGGTCCTGGCGGAGGAGGGCCATCGCCGCGTTGTCTGCGAGGGTGGACCGTCGCTCGCGAGCCAGTTCGCGGCGGCCGGAGTGATCGACGAGTACTGCCTCACGGTCGCGCCCGTGCTCGAACCCGTCAGTTCGCCCTTCCTCCGGCTGGCGCGCGATCAGCGCGTGGCCACGCGGGTCGTCGGCCACCTGGTCGACGAGACGGGGTTCACGTATCTGCGCCTGCGTCCCGCGGGATGAGCGCGTGCGCGTCGAGCCACGATTCGATCGCCCGGCTCCAGCGCTCCTGGTCGTAGTTCCAGAGCTTCGTGTGGCGGGCGACGGCGAAGACCTGCAGGTCGACCAGGTCGGGACGGGCGTCGGCGAGCTGGTGCGACGCCTCCGAGGGAACGAACCCGTCGTCGTCGCTGTGAAGGATCAGAATCGGATGCCGCAGCTCCTGCGCCCGTGCCACGACGTCGAGGCGGTCGAACGGGATCGGCGCTCCACTGCGAGTCAGGGCGGCACCCCACTCCGACTGCAGCGCGGTGAGCGCGAGCTCGGTGACCGGCTCGGGCAGCCCCATCTCCCGACCCTGATACCGCAGCACGACCCTCCAGTCGACCACCGGTGACTCCAGGATCACGCCCACGATGCGATCACGGTGCGCCGAACTGAGCTCGAGCTGCAGAGCGATCGCGCCGCCCATCGACCACCCCATGAGGATGATGCGCTCTGCCCCGTGGCGGCGGGCGTAGCCGACCGCGGCGTCGACGTCGCGCCACTCCGTCGCGCCGAGCATGTACGTGCCCGTGCGGCTGCGCGGTGCCTCGCCGTCGTTGCGGTACGACGTCACCATCGTCGTGATGCCCAGACTGTGGAGCAGAGGGACCGCGCGCAGGCACTCCGCCCGCGCGGCGCCGCGGCCATGGATCTGGATGCACCAGACGTCGCTGCCGCCGTCGGCGGGGAAGATCCACGCCGGGCACGGCCCCACGGCGGAGCCGATGAGTGTCGACCGGTAGGGCAGATGCAACTGCTCGGGACGGTCGTAGTACCACCCGCTGAACGCGGCGGGGTCGGCGAGCTGTGTGCCCGTCGGCACCTCGGTGAGAAGCTTGCGCTTGACCGTGCCGGCATCCGCCTGCAGGACCGAGCCGAGCTTGAGGTACTCCTCGGCACCCGTCGTGAACAGACCGTATCGTCCGGGCAGTTCCGTGTCGGGCGTGCGCGTCAGGGTGATCGTCTGGGCGGCCGGGTCGAGCGCGACGATGGTCGTGTCGGGGCGCCGGCGCGAGGGAGTCACCACGAGTCGCGCGATGCGTCCGGCCACACCGGCGATCGCCGCGAGCGAGAGTCCGAGCAGCACGCCGAGCGCGACGATGAGGGTGCGCAGACCGAGAGAGACCGCGGGTGAGGCGCCGCGCGACGCGGCGCGCCTTGAGCTTGCCATCGAGGCTTCATTCTAGTCTGTCGTCGTGGTCGACCAGGCTCCCGCGGCATCCGCGTCGTTCGCCGCCGCGCTTGCCCAGCTGCATGCCGCGGACCTTCGCGACGACCTCGTGACCCGCGAGCTGCCCGCCCCGACGGGACTCGCCCCCGAGGCGTTCGCCCTCGCAGGCGACATCCGTCCCGAGCCCGGTGCGCTCGACTCCGTCTACGGCACGGGTCGGTTCGTGCTGCTGCACGACCGGGAGGAGCCCGACGCGTGGGGCGGTGCGTGGCGCATCGTCTGCTATGCGCAGGCGCCGCTCGAGGTCGACATCGGCGTCGATCCGATGGTCGCCGAGGTGGCCTGGGCGTGGTTGCTCGACGCGCTCGACGAGAACGGCGCGGCCTATCACTCCCCCTCCGGCACGGTCACCAAAACCGTCTCGCAGGGCTTCGGCTCGTTGGCCGCCGAAGGCTCCGGCTCGCAGCTGGAGCTTCGCGCGTCGTGGACGCCCGACGGCCCGTTCGACGCGCACGTGCGTGCCTGGGCCGAGGTCGTCTGCATGCTCGCCGGTCTCCCGCCGGGCTCTGAACAGGCCCCCGTGCTGAATCCCCGAGGACGTGCCCGTGCCTGACTACGACGTGATCTCGACGACCGAGGGACTGGATGCCGCGGCCGCCGTGCTCGCGGCGGGAACCGGTCCGATCGCTGTGGACGTCGAGCGGGCCTCCGGGTTCCGCTACAGCCAGCGCGCCTACCTCGTGCAAGTCTTCCGACGGGATGCCGGTGTCTTCCTGTTCGACCCGCCGGCATTGCCCGATGCCTCCGTGCTGCAGGCGGCTCTGAATGACGAGTGGGTGCTGCACGCGGCGAGCCAGGACCTCCCGTCGCTGCGCGAGTGGGGCCTCGTGCCGCAGCGCATCTTCGACACCGAGCTCGCGGCCCGGCTCCTCGGTCACGAACGCGTGGGGCTCGGTGCGATCGTCGAGGAGACCCTCGGGATCACGCTCGCGAAGGCGCATTCGGCCGATGACTGGTCGACGCGTCCGCTGCCGCAGTCGTGGCTGGAGTATGCGGCGCTCGATGTGCTGCATCTCGTCGACGTGCGCGACATCCTCGTCGACGAGCTCGCTGCGCAGGGGAAGACCGAGCTCGCGGCCGAGGAGTTCGACGCGGTGCTGCACCGTGAGCCGAAGCCCGTCCGCGCCGACCCGTGGCGCCGACTGAGCGGACTCCACACCCTGCGCGGGCGCCGCAACCTCGCGATCGCCCGCGCCCTGTGGACCGCGCGTGAGGAATACGCGCAGCAACAGGATGTCTCCCCCGGCCGGCTCGTGCCCGATCGCTCACTCGTCGCGGCCATTCAGGCGAACCCCGCGACCAAACGCGCCCTCGCCGAGGTGAAGGAGTTCACCGGCCGCGCCAGCCGCACCCAGCTCGACCGCTGGTGGGATGCGATCGAGCGGGGTCGCGCGGATACCGACCTTCCCCCCGACCGCATTCCGGGCGACACGCTGCCGCCGCCGCGCGCGTGGGCCGACCGCGCCCCCGAGGCGGACGCGCGGCTGAAGGCGGCGCGCCCGGTCATCGAGGAGCGTGCGTCGAGTCTCGGAATGCCGACGGAGAACCTGCTGACGCCCGAGCTGCTGCGCCGCCTGGCGTGGGAGCCGCCGGTTCCCGCCGACGCGGACCACATCGCGGCCGCCCTCGCGGCGGGTGGGGCACGCCGCTGGCAGATTGCGCAAACCGCACAGCTGATCGCCGAAGCCTTTGTCGTTTCCGCGCAAAACCCGGCGGAGCCCGCCGAACCGGCATCGTAGGTTCGAACCAACCGATTTCGTGAGACGCAGTTCCACCTTAGGCTGGACTCGATCCCAGACTTTGGAGGCAGAGTGGCCGAGAATTCGGACGTCTATTTCATCGACGGCATGCGCACCCCGTTCGGGCGCGCGGGTGAAAAAGGGCAGTACTGGAACACCCGGGCAGACGACCTCGTCGTCAAGACGATCATCGGCGTGATGGGGCGCAACCCCGACGTCCCCGCCGACCGGATCGATGACGTCGCCATCGCCGCGACATCGCAGACGGGTGACCAGGGCCTCACCCTCGGGCGCTCCGCCGCGATCCTCGCCGGGCTCCCCCAGAGCGTGCCCGGATTCGCGATCGACCGCATGTGCGCGGGCGCGATGACGAGCGTGACCACCATGGCCGGCTCGATCGGCTTCGGCATGTACGACCTCGCCCTCGCGGGCGGCGTCGAGCACATGGGCCGTCACCCCATCGGAGCGAACTCCGACCCCAACCCGCGATTCGTCGCCGAGCGGCTGGTCGACCCGGGCGCCCTCAACATGGGTGTGACCGCCGAGCGCATCTTCGACCGCTTCCCGCACCTGACCAAGGAGCGCAGCGACCGCTACGGCATGCTCAGCCAGCACAAGGCGCAGGCCGCCTACGACGCCGGCAAGATCCAGCCCGACCTCGTCTCCGTCGCCACGAAGGATGCCGAGGGCGCCTGGGGCATCGCGACCGAGGACGAGGGTCGTCGCCCGCAGACGACGATGGCCGACCTCGCCGGTCTGAAGACGCCCTTCCGTCCGCACGGACGAGTGACCGCCGGCACCTCGTCCCCGCTCACCGACGGCGCGACGATGAGTCTCCTCGCGGGAGGCCACGCCGTGCGCGAGCTGGGCCTGCGCCCGAAGATGAAGCTCGTCTCGTTCGCGTTCGCGGGCGTGCAGCCGGAGATCATGGGCATCGGGCCCATTCCGTCGACCGAGAAGGCGCTCGCGAAGGCGGGTCTGTCGATCACTGACATCGGACTGTTCGAGCTCAACGAGGCGTTCGCGATCCAGGTGATCTCGCTCCTCGACCACTTCGGCATCGCCGACGACGACCCGCGCGTGAACCAGTGGGGCGGGGCGATCGCGCTCGGACACCCCCTCGCGGCATCCGGTGTGCGTCTGATGATCCAGCTCGCCGCGCAGTTCGCGGAGCGCCCCGACGTGCGCTACGGCCTCACCGCCATGTGCGTCGGCCTCGGCCAGGGCGGATCGGTCATCTGGGAGAACCCGTACTACGACGGCAAGAAGAAGTGAGCACCGCGATGACCCGCTACGACCAGATCGACTTCTCCGCGCTCGAGAACCTCGTCCCCGACGAGGTCGTCACCCGCTCCCTCGTGCGCGACGTGCGGCTTCCCTCCGGGAAGGTGCTCGCCCTCGTCACGCTCGACAACGGACGCGACCACACCCGGCCCAACACGTTCGGGCCGAAGACCATCCTCGAGCTCACCCGCACGCTCGACGCACTCGCACAGCGTGCGAAGTCGGGTGAGATCCAGGCCGTGGGAGTCACCGGCAAGCAGTACATCCTCGCCGCCGGCGCCGACCTGAGCGACGTCGCCAAGGTGCCGTCGACGGAGATCGCGAAGCTCATCGCCCAGGGCGGTCACTTCGCCTTCTCGAAGCTCGGCGACCTCGGCGTGCCGTCGTTCGCGTTCGTGAACGGCCTCGCGCTCGGCGGCGGACTCGAGATCGCGCTGCAGTCGACGTATCGCACGGTGGATGCCTCGGCCGCGGCGATCGCGCTGCCCGAGGTGTTCCTGGGGCTCATCCCCGGCTGGGGCGGCGCGTACCTGCTGCCGAACCTCATCGGCATCGAGAACGCCCTCGAGGTCGTGATCTCCAACCCGCTCAAGCAGAACCGGATGCTCAAGCCCCAGCAGGCGTTCGAGCTCGGCATCGTCGACACGATCTTCGAGCCGGCCAACTTCCTCGAGGAGTCGCTGGCGTGGGCCGACGGTGTGCTGTCGGGAGCGATCAAAGTCGAGCGCAAGAACGAGCCCGGCAAGATCGAACGCCTCACCAAGTGGCCGATTGCGATCAGGATCGCCCGCGGGATGCTCGAGAGCCGCATCGGCACGGTCCCCCGCGCGCCCTACCTCGCACTCGAGCTCCTCGACAAGGCCAAGAGCGGCACCAAGTGGGAGGGCTTCGAGCGCGAGGACGAGGCGCTCTCCGAACTGATCGTGGGCGATCAGTTCGCGGCATCCATGTATGCCTTCGACCTCGTGCAGAAGCGCGCGAAGCGCCCCGTCGGCGCCCCCGACAAGGCCCTCGCGAAGAAGGTCTCGAAGGTCGGCGTCATCGGCGCCGGGCTCATGGCCAGCCAGTTCGCACTGCTGTTCCTGCGCAAGCTCCGGGTGCCGGTGGTCATCACCGACATCGACCAGGCACGCGTCGACAAGGGCCTTGCCTACATCCGTGACGAGATCGGCAAGCTCGAGGCGAAGGGCCGGCTCGACGCCGACACGGCCAACCAGCTGCGCGCGCTCGTGCACGGGACGACCGACAAGAGCGAATACGCCGACTGCGACTTCGTCATCGAGGCGGTGTTCGAGGAGGTGGGCGTCAAGCAGCGGGTCTTCGCCGACATCGAGCAGCACATCGCGGAAGACGCGATCCTCGCCACGAATACATCGTCGCTCTCGGTCCAGGAGATCGGCGCAAAGCTCGCCCACCCCGAACGCCTCGTCGGCTTCCACTTCTTCAACCCCGTGGCACTCATGCCGCTGCTGGAGATCGTGAAGACCCCGCACACGAACGAGCAGAGCCTGTCCACCGCGTTCGTCGTCGCGAAGGCGATCGGCAAGAACGCGATCCTCAGCAAGGATGCCCCGGGCTTCATCGTCAACCGGCTGCTCGCCAAGCTCCTCGGCGAGGCCGCCCGCGCGATCTACGAAGGAGCGCCGCTGACGACGGTCGACAAGGCCTATGCGCCGCTCGGGCTGCCGATGACGCCGTTCCAGCTGATCGACCTCGTCGGCTGGAAGGTCGCCGCTCACGTGCAGGACACGATGGCGGGGGCCTTCCCCGACCGGTTCTTCGCGTCGGAGAACTTCCACGAGCTCGCGAACCTCGACCAGGTCGTCGAGAAGGACAAGAACGGTCGGGTCACCGGCTGGACCAAGCCCGCGCAGAAGCTCGTCGACCAGGTCGCGGGGAAGACGCCGGCGAGCGAGGCGGAGATCCTCCGTCGCGTCGAGGACGGACTCGCGACCGAGATCAAGATCATGCTCGACGAGGGCGTGGTGCCAGAAGTGCAGGACATCGACCTCGCGCTCATCTTCGGCGCCGGCTGGCCGTTCATCGACGGCGGCGCCTCGCCGTACCTCGACCGCTCGGGCGCTGCCGAGCGCGCGTTCGGCGACACGTTCCATCACCCGCCCATCCGCGGGATCGGCGCGTAGGGATCGCACGAAGGAGGGGCCCGTCCGTGCGGACGGGCCCCTCCTTCGTGCGATCGGCCGTCGCGTACGGCTCAGTCGTCCGCGCGGCGGCCGGCGTCCTCGGGGGCGGCATCGGCGGCGGTCCACTCCCCCGCGTCCTCCGAGGCGCGAGCCTTCGGCACCCGTGTGCCGAGCACCTGCGCGACGACGTCGTGGGCGATCTTCGGGGCGACGAGACCGGCGTCCTCGAGGATCTGCTCGCGGCTCGCGTGCGAGATGAACTCGTCCGGAACGCCGAGTTCATCGACGGCCGTGTCGATGCCGGCCTCCCGCAGCACCTGACGGATGCGGGTGCCCACGCCGCCGACACGGATGCCGTCCTCGATCGTGATGACGATGCGGTGCTGTGCGGCGAGCTCGACGACCGACGGCGCAACCGGCACCGCCCAGCGCGGGTCGATGACGGTCGCGCCGATGCCCTGCGAGTGCAGGCGGTGGGCCACGTCGACGGCCACCTGCGCCATCGGCCCGATGCCGACGATGAGCACGTCCTGCTGGTCGTTGCGCGCGAGCACGTCGGTGCCGTCGGACCGCCGCTCGATCGCGGGAAGCTCGTCCCCCACGTTGCCACGGGGGAACCGCACGACCGTCGGTGCATCCTCGACGGCCACAGCCTCGTGCAGCAGCTCGCGCAGGCGGGCCGCATCGCGTGGCGCCGCAATGCGGATTCCCGGCACGATCTGCAGCATCGCGAGATCCCAGATGCCGTGATGGCTGGGGCCGTCGGGTCCGGTGACGCCGGCCCGATCGAGCACGAAGGTCACGCCCGCACGGTGGAGGGCAACATCCATCATCACCTGGTCGAAGGCGCGGTTCATGAACGTCGCGTAGATGGCCACGACGGGGTGCAGGCCGCCATAGGCGAGGCCGGCGGCCGACGCGACCGCGTGCTGCTCGGCGATGCCCACGTCGTACACCCGGCCGGGGAACCGGTCGGCGAAGGGCTTCAGGCCCGTGGGCCGCAGCATCGCGGCCGTGACCGCGATCACGTCGGGACGCTGCTCCCCGACCGTCACCAGTTCGTCGGCGAACACGCTCGTCCAGGCCGTTCCCCCGCCCGAGCCGAGCGTCTCCCCCGTCGCGGGGTCGATCTTGCCGACCGCGTGGAACTGATCCGCCTCGTCCTCGAGCGCCGGAGCATATCCGCGGCCCTTCTCGGTGATCACATGGACGATCACGGGCGCCTGGTAGCGCTTCGCGAGTTCGAGCGTCTCGAGGAGGGTCGGGATGTCGTGGCCGTCGATCGGCCCGAAGTACTTGATGTCGAGGTTCGAGTACAGCGATTCGTTGTTCACGAAACGGGAGAGGAAGCCGTGCGTTCCGCCCCGCACACCGCGGTAGACGGCTCTCGCCCACGGGCCGAGGGCCCGGAACAGCGAGTCCGACGACGTACGCAGCGTGCGATAGGCACCCGCCGCCCGCACGCGGTTCAGGTATCGGGCCATGCCGCCGATCGTCGGAGCGTAGGAGCGACCGTTGTCGTTGACGATGATGACGAGGTTGCGATCGTTGTCGTCGGAGATGTTGTTGAGCGCCTCCCACGTCATCCCGCCGGTCAGCGAGCCGTCGCCGACGACGGCGACCACGTGATGATCGCGTCGACCGGTGCGGCTGAGCGCACGCGAGATGCCGTCCGCCCAGCTGAGCGAGGACGACGCGTGGGACGACTCGACGACGTCGTGGGGGCTCTCGGAGCGCTGCGGATAGCCGGCGAGGCCGTCGCGCGAGCGGAGACCGGAGAAGTCCTGACGACCCGTCAGGATCTTGTGCACATAGGACTGGTGCCCGGTGTCGAAGATGAACGGGTCATCGGGCGAGCGGAACACTCGGTGCATGGCGATCGTCAGTTCCACCACGCCGAGGTTCGGGCCGAGGTGACCGCCCGTGCGGGCGACGTTCTCGATGAGGAACGTGCGGATCTCCGATGCGAGTTCCGTGAGCTGTTCGGGCGAGAGTCGATCGAGGTCGCGGGGACCGGTGATCGTCGGAAGGAGTGCCATTCCGTCCTCTCGTTCGGGCGACGCGGACAGCGCCGATCGGTTCAGTGTATCCGCGTGCACAGACCCGACAGGGGGCTTGACGCGCACCGGCGGAAACGCCGTCGGGGCCCCGGATCGCTCCGAGGCCCCGACGGCGTGAGCGCTCAGACGAGCGAGCGCAGAACGTACTGCAGGATGCCGCCGTTGCGGTAGTAGTCGGCCTCACCGGGGGTGTCGATTCGCACGACCGCGTCGAACTCCACGGTCTGCTTGCCGTCGGCCGAGAACTCGCTCGGCTCGGCGACGACGCGCACCGTCTTCGGAGTGACGCCCTCGTTGAGCTGCTCGAGGCCCGTGATCGAGATGATCTCGGTGCCGTCGAGGCCGAGGGACTTCCAGCTCTCGCCGGCCGGGAACTGCAGCGGGACGACGCCCATGCCGATCAGGTTCGAACGGTGGATGCGCTCGAAGCTCTCGGTGATGACCGCCTTCACGCCGAGCAGGCGCGTGCCCTTGGCGGCCCAGTCGCGGGACGAGCCCGAACCGTACTCCTTGCCGCCGAACACGACGAGCGGGGTGCCCTGCTCCTGGTAGTTCTGCGACGCGTCGTAGATGTAGGACTGCGGTCCGTCGACCTGGGTGAAGTCGCGGGTGTAGCCGCCCTCGACGACCGCGCCGTCGTTGACAGCCGCGGTGAGCTCGTTCTTCAGACGGATGTTCGCGAAGGTGCCGCGGATCATGACCTCGTGGTTCCCGCGGCGCGAGCCGTAGGAGTTGAAGTCCTTCTGCGCGACGCCGTGCTCGGTCAGGTACTGTGCGGCGGGCGTGCCCGCCTTGATGTTGCCGGCCGGGCTGATGTGGTCGGTCGTGACGGAGTCGCCGAGGGTCGCCATGACGCGTGCGCCGGTGATGTCGGAGACGGGGGTGAGGTCCATGGTCATGCCGTCGAAGTACGGCGCCTTGCGCACGTAGGTCGAGTCGGCATCCCACTCGAAGACCGGACCGCTCGGGGTCGGCAGGCTCTTCCAGCGCTCGTCGCCGTCGAAGACGGTGGCGTACTGGTTGATGAACTGGTCGCGGGAGATCGACGAGTCGATGATCGACTGCACGTCGGCGGTGTCGGGCCAGATGTCCTTCAGGAAGACGTCGTTGCCGTCGGTGTCGGTGCCGAGCGCGTCGGTCTCGAAGTCGAAGTTCATCGTGCCCGCGAGCGAGTACGCGACGACGAGGGGCGGCGAGGCGAGGTAGTTCATCTTCACGTCGGGGCTGATGCGGCCCTCGAAGTTGCGGTTGCCCGAGAGCACCGCGGTCACGGCGAGGTCGTTCTCGTTGATCGCCGCCGAGACCTCCTCGATGAGGGGACCGGAGTTGCCGATGCAGATCGTGCAGCCGTAGCCGACCGTGAAGAAGCCGAGGCCCTCGAGGTCCTTGTCGAGGCCGGACTTCTCGTAGTAGTCGGTGACGACCTTCGAGCCCGGGCCGAGCGTGGTCTTCACCCACGGCTTGCGCTTCAGGCCCTTGGCGAGGGCGTTGCGCGCCAGGAGGCCCGCCGCGACCATGACCGAGGGGTTCGACGTGTTGGTGCACGAGGTGATCGCCGCGAGCGTGACCGCGCCGTTGTCGAGGATGTACGACGCGCCGTGGGGCGGCGTCACCTTGACGGGCTTGGATGCCGCGGCCGGCCCGCCGCTCGAGATGAGCACCTCGCCGGTGTGGGTGTGCTCGTCGCCGGGCACGACGCCCGCATCGGAGGCGGGGAATGATCCGGCCGACTCGAGGTCGACGATCGAGTCGCTCGTGGCGGGAGTGGCGTAGTTGAGGATGTCCTTCTCGAACTGCGACTTGGCCTCGGCGAGCAGGATGCGGTCCTGCGGGCGCTTCGGTCCGGCGATCGAGGGCACGACCGTGGCGAGGTCGAGCTCGAGGTACTCGCTGTACTGGGGCTCGTTCGCGGCGTCGTGCCAGAGCGACTGGGTCTTCGCGTACTGCTCGACCAGCGCGACAGCCTGCTCGCTGCGGCCGGTGAGGCGCAGGTAGTCGAGGGTGACGTCGTCGATCGGGAAGATCGCGGCGGTCGAGCCGAACTCTGGGCTCATGTTGCCGATAGTGGCGCGGTTGGCGAGCGGCACAGAGGCGACGCCGGCTCCGTAGAACTCGACGAACTTGCCGACGACGCCGTGCTTGCGCAGCAGATCGGTGATCGTGAGCACCACGTCGGTCGCGGTGACGCCGGCGGGGATCTCGCCGGTCAGCTTGAAGCCGACGACGCGCGGGATGAGCATCGAGACGGGCTGGCCGAGCATGGCGGCCTCGGCCTCGATGCCGCCGACGCCCCAGCCGAGCACGCCGAGGCCGTTGACCATCGTCGTGTGCGAGTCGGTGCCGACGCAGGTGTCGGGGTAAGCGCGCAGCGCGCCTCCGACGGTGCGGTCGTAGACGACCTTGGCGAGGTGCTCGATGTTCACCTGGTGCACGATGCCGGTTCCCGGGGGCACGACCTTGAAGTCGTCGAACGCGGTCTGACCCCAGCGGAGGAACTGGTAGCGCTCCCCGTTGCGCTCGTACTCGATCTCGACGTTGCGTTCGAGGGCGTTCTCGCTGCCGAACAGGTCGGCGATGACCGAGTGGTCGATGACCATCTCGGCGGGCGAGAGCGGGTTGATGCGCTTGGGGTCGCCGCCGAGGGCGGTCACGGCCTCGCGCATGGTGGCGAGGTCGACGATGCAGGGCACGCCCGTGAAGTCCTGCATGACCACGCGGGCGGGAGTGAACTGGATCTCGGTGTCGGGCTCGGCTTGCGGGTCCCAGGAGCCAAGCGCCTCGATCTGCTCCTTGGTGACGTTCGCGCCGTCTTCCGTGCGGAGCAGGTTCTCCAGCAGCACCTTGAGACTGAACGGGAGCTTGTCGTAGCCCGCGACCGCGTCGATGCGGAAGATCTCGTAGTCGGTGCTGCCGACCGTCAGGGTGCTCTTGGCACCGAAGCTGTCAACCGTGGACACGATCGTCTCCTTCGTCGGCATTCGGGCGGCAGTGAGCGCCGCCGTTCCCATCTTCCCGCCCGGTTCCGGGGGTGGCTAGCAAGGCTTGCCTAACTCAGGTGGAAGACGGAATTTATCTTGATATCAAGATAAAAGTATCACTCCTGACCTGATTCGGCATCGGATGCCGCGGCGCGCCGCGCGGTCGGATAGAGGGCGCGTGCCACGAGCCACGTCACCACCACCAGCGGCGCGAACAGCGGAAGTCCCATGGCGATCTTCAGGGTGCCGAGCGCCGGGACGTCGCCGGCGAAGTAGAACGGCAGTTGCACGGCGAGGCGGACGGCGAAGAGGGTTGCCCACGCCAGCGTGATCCAGACGAACGCGCGGCGCTTTCGACGATCGCGGCGCCAGCCCGTGGCATCCCCCATGAGCCATCCGACGGCCAGACCGATCAGCGGCCAGCCGACGAGCGCCGAGACGAGGAGGGCGAGGCCGTAGGCGCCGTTCGTGACGAAGCCGAGGATGAAGTTGTCCTGACCGCGCCCGGTGAGGAGCGCGAGCGCGGCCGCGGCGGCCGTCGCCACGAGTCCGCCCAGGGCGGCGCTCGCGGGCGAGCGCTGGACGAGCCTCACCACCGAGAACACCGCCGCGAGCCCGACCGACGCGCCGAGGGAGAGAAGGAGGTCGCCGCGGCCGGTGCCGCTGTCGAGGGTGACGGTGAACAGCACCACGAAGACCAGGCTCGGAAGGACGGACTCGATGATGCCGCGCCAGCCGCCCATCGCCGCCCACGCGACGTGTCGGGCACTGGTCTGCGCGGACGGATCGAGCCCGGCGCGGCGCGCGGCGGATCCGAGGGCGCGGGCCAGTGCGTCCGACGTGGACGGACGGGCCTCGTCGGGGGCGGGGGGTTCGACGCTCACGCGGCGCCCGGCGCGACCGGCATCTTCAGCGGGATGAGGTCGCGCGGCGGCATGGGCTGGCTGCCGCGCACGATGACGAGGGATCGGAAGAGATCCTCGACCCGCTCGGCGGCGATCGGGTCGTTGGCCGCGGCGCCGCCGATGACACCGCGCAGGAACCAGCGCGGGCCGTCGACTCCGACGAAGCGGGCCAGTCGTTTGATCGGCGCGCCGCCGTCGACCGCGGTGGGCACCTCGGCGAGGAGCTCGGTGCCGAGGGCGCCCTCACGCTCTTCCGCCCGGCCGCCCTGCTGCCGCACCTGCTCGAGCAGCTGGGCGCGGGTCTCATCCCAGAGCCCACCGCTGCGCGGGGCGGCGAAGGCCTGCACCTGCAGCGTCGAGTCGGCGTAGTCCAGTCCCACGGCGACGATCTGCTTCGACTGCTCCTCGACCTCGAGGCGCAGGTTCAGACCTTCGCGCGGGAGCACCTTGATCGCGCCGAGGTCGATGTAGGGGCGAACCGGGTTCGCCTCGCTCTCGTCGTAGGGCCCGGCCTCCGCGCGGGTCTCGGGGGCGGACTTGTCGCCGAAGGAGGGGACGATGTCGCTCACGAGGGAGCTCCTTCCGTGCTCTGATAGCCCGTCGAACCGAATCCGCCTTCGCCGCGCACACTGCCGGGCAGCTCGTCGACCGGCACGAAGCGCGCACGCGGAACGGGCAGGACGATGAGCTGCGCGATGCGGTCGCCGACGGCGACCTCGTACGTCGCGTGAAGGTCGGTGTTCAACAGGGTGACCTTGATCTCACCGCGGTAGCCCGCATCGACCGTGCCCGGTGCATTCACGACGGTGATGCCGTGCTTCGCCGCCAGCCCGCTGCGCGGGACGACGAACGCGGCGTACCCGTCGGGCAGCGCGATGCGCACACCGGTGCCGACGAGGGCGCGCTCGCCCGGGCCGAGGATGACCGCCTCCGCGGCGACGAGATCTGCGCCGGCGTCGCCCGGGTGGGCGTACTGCGGGATCGTCGGCGCGATAATGGGGACGTCAACGCTTTCGGTCACGCAAAGAGGCTAATGCAGATCACCCAGCTCTCGAGGAGCGTCGCATCCGGTTCGTACCGTGAGCGGCTCTCGCCGTCACTGTGGGCGCTCGTCGCCTCCGCGGTCTGTGCACCCATGGCGGCGCTCGTGGTCGTGCCGATCGACGCGACGTTCTCGCTCGCGGTCGGCGTGATCGTCGGATGCCTCATCGTCGCTCTGCTGCTCGCGGCGTCGCCGAGCGTTCGAGTCGCCGACGGCGTGCTCCATGCCGGGCGCGCTCGCATCGACGTCATTCATCTCGGCGATGCGGTGGTGTTCACCGGCGAAGAGGCGCGGCGCGTGCGGGGTCCGGGTCTGCCCCGTGACGCCTGGCACCTGTTCCGTGGCGGGATCGATGCCGTGGTCGTGTTCCCGGTCGTGGATCCGGACGATCCGACGCCGGCGTGGGTCATCGCGTCCCGCACGCCGGATCGTCTCGCGGCCGCCGTCGCGGCCGCTCAGCTCACGCGGCGCACTCCGCGCAGATAGGGCCGATGCCCTCTTCGTGGTCGAGCTGCGAGCGGTGCTTCACCAAGAAGCAGCTCACGCACGTGAACTCGTCCTCCTGGGGCGGGAGCACGACGACGTCGAGCTCGAGGTCGGAGAGGTCCGCGCCCGGGAGCTCGAAGCCCGACGGGTTGTCGGTGTCTTCGGAATCGCCCGAGCCGGAGAGCTTGTCCGGCACACGCTCCTTGAGGGCCTCGATCGACTCGCTGTCGTCGTCGGTCTTGCGCGGGGCGTCGTAATCCGTGGCCATTCGTCCGTGTCTCTACTTCCAGATGCTGCGTGCCGCGCGGCGCGCGGCGGCGATAGTTTGCATGACGCGGAACACAAACGCAAATGCGTTCCGCTGAGGCGTGCATCGTCGAAACGCCCGCCACGCGGGCGATATTCCGAGCGGTCCGGTCGCGGTGTGGAACCATGGCGGAACACGGCAGATCGGAGGCGTGTCCCGCATGGAAAAGCTCAGAGTCATCGGCGTCGAGGATGATGTGCTGGTGCTCGCCACGGAGACGGGTGAGCGCTTCGGTGTCCCGGTGGACGAGGTGCTGCGCACCCAGTTGCGTCGCGCCGACCGTTCCAGCGCCGGATCCCGCACGAAGGCAAGCCCCCGTGACATCCAGGCGCAGATCCGTGCCGGGCTATCCGCCGAGGAGACCGCCGCGGTGCTCGGCCTCTCCGTCGACGATGTGGTGCGTTTCGAGGCACCGGTGCTCGCAGAGCGTGAGTTCGTCGTCGGGCAGGCGCTCTCCGTTCCGGTGCTGCTCACGAGCGACTTCGACTCCGACACACCGACCACCTTCGGCGACGCGGTCCGCGCGAAGCTGGTGGAGGCGCACGCCGTGGGCGAGCGGTGGTCCAGCTGGAAGGACGACAGCGGCTGGACGGTGAAGCTCTCGTTCTCGATCACCGAGGTCGAGCGGGACGCGCGCTGGAGTTTCGATCCGAAACGTTCCGTGCTCTCCCCGATCAACGCCGATGCGACACAGCTCTCACGTCAGGGGTCTCTGCCGGACGGTCTGATTCCGCGGTTGCGCGCGCTCGAGATCCCGGGCATCAAGGACGATTCACGGTTCGACAGCGGCGCATTCGGACCTCGCGCACTCCCGGACCTCGAGCCGGAGGATGCGCACGAGGTCGAGCCGCTCGACCACACTCCTGTCGCGCCACCGCAGTCGAGCCCCGCCGTTCAGCACGCGGCGATCAAGCGGGCGCCCGAGGCATCCGTCACCTCATCCGAGACGGCCGACCTCCTCGAGGCGCTGCGTCGTCGTCGCGGCCAGCGGCCCGACGCGCCCGATGTCATCGCCGAGGTCCCCCGCGGCGCGGCCGCACCGGTCGCCCTGTTCGACGCGGTCGAGCCGGGGTACGACGAGGCTCCGGCGCCCGTGGAGACGCCCGCACTGCCGACGAGCCCACCCGGCGGGAGCGATGCGCAGCGGCGCAAAGGTCGCACTTCGATGCCGTCGTGGGATGAGATCGTCTTCGGCGCCCGCACCGACGAGAGCTGACCTCAGCTCCAGGCGGCCAGCCCGATGAGCGGGACGATGCGCTCCTGCTCGGTGAGTGATCCGTGCTGTCCGACCATGCGGCGACTGCTGATGTCGTCGGTGCGCCCGTCGTAGTACGCGACACCGCTGCGCGCGGCGACGATCACGTCTCCGATGCGTTTCGCCGCCTCGGGAGCGACGCGGGCACCGAAGAGTCCGGCGTCGATCGCCTCGTCGCGGCTCAGCACCCAGGCTCGCTCCCCCTCCGCCGCGCGCCACGCCTCGACCAGTCGCGCGGCAGACCGTTCGCGCGCGTAAAGGTGCAGCATGCGGGGCTCGCCCGCGACATCCGTCACGTCATCGCGCAGCGCCGCGTCGTCGACGATGATCTGGCGGTGCGCCGGCACATCGACCATGCCATGGTCGGCGGTGACCACGATGCCGGCATCGGATGCCGTGTGAAGCCGCCTCGCGGCTCGGTCGATCTGTTCGAGCACCGCCGCCCACTCATCGGACTCCCATCCGGCGCGGTGACCGGCGGTGTCGAGTTCGGGTGCGTAGAGGTAGACGAGGGTTCCGGGCACGGCGGCGGCCTCGATCGCCTTCTCGACGCGGTCGTCGAGGCCGGCGGCGTCGCGATGGATGCCGTGCGGGAACATCGCGGTCGTGAAGCCGGATGTCGCGTACTCCGGACGCGAGCAGACCACGAGACGCTCGCGTGCACGGAGTGTCGTGGTGAGCGAGCGCGCCAGCGGCCAGGATTCGGTGTCGAGCTCGCCGCGCTCCCAGCCATTGAGCTGGTTGGCGACGATGCCGGTGTCGGGCACCCGCACGCGGTATCCGAGGATGCCGTGCTCCCCCGGCGTGACTCCCGTCCAGAGGGAGGCGAGAGCGGCCGCGGTCGTCGACGGGAAGACCGACCGTGCGACATCCTTCTTGCCCATCGCTTCCGCGAGGAATCGAGCGTGCCCCGCACGCTGGCGCAGGTTGAGCGCGCCGAGCCCGTCGACGAGGAGCACGATCACGCTCGGCGCCGGACGGAACCAGCCCTCCTCGCCGCGGATCGCCCGCAACGCGTTCGACACGACGCCGGTGAGGCTCCGGGCTCCGGCGGGGTCGGTCGGTAGGCTGGAGCGCATCGGGGTCAGTCTCGCACACGCGCACGCCCCGCCCCGCGACACGAGGCAGAACGTCATGGCCAGCACCCGAAACCCCTCCACGCCGCCCGCAGAGGAGCGCATCGACGACGTCGACCTGTCGACCGAGATGCAAGGCTCCTTCCTGGAGTACGCCTATTCGGTCATCTACTCCCGGGCGCTCCCCGATGCGCGCGACGGGCTGAAGCCCGTGCAGCGCCGCATCCTCTTCCAGATGGCCGACATGGGGCTGCGCCCCGACCGAGGCCACGTCAAGAGTGCCCGCGTCGTCGGTGAGGTCATGGGAAAGCTGCACCCTCACGGCGACGCGCCGATCTACGACGCACTCGTGCGACTCGCGCAGCCCTTCACGCTGCGCGTGCCGCTCGTCGACGGCCACGGCAACTTCGGCTCCCTTGACGACGGTCCCGCCGCCCCGCGCTACACGGAGGCGCGGCTCGCGCCGTCGGCACTCGCCCTCACCGCCGACCTCGACGAGGACGTCGTCGATTTCGTGCCGAACTACGACGGGCAGTTCCAACAGCCCGAGGTGCTGCCGGCTGCCTTCCCGAACCTCCTCGTCAACGGCGCCGCAGGCATCGCCGTCGGCATGGCGACGAACATGGCGCCCCACAACCTCATCGAGGTCGTGGCCGCCGCGGTGCATCTGCTCGAGAACCCCGAGGCATCCGTTGAGGAGCTGATGGAGTTCGTCCCTGGCCCCGACCTTCCGTCGGGCGGGATCATCGTCGGGCTCGACGGCATCAAGGACGCCTACACGACCGGCCGCGGCACGTTCCGCACGAGAGGCAAGGTCACGGTCGAACAGCTCGGCCCGCGCCGCACCGGCCTCATCGTCACCGAGCTCCCGTACATGGTCGGCCCTGAGCGCGTCATCGAGAAGATCAAGGACGCCGTCAACGCGAAGAAGCTGACCGGCATCTCCGATGTCACCGACCTGACCGACCGTGAGCACCCGCTGCGCATCGTGATCGGCATCAAGACCGGCTTCAAGCCGACCGCTGTGCTCGAGCAGCTCTACCGGCTCACGCCCCTCGAGGACTCGTTCGGCATCAACAACGTGGCCCTCGTCGACGGCCAGCCGCAGACGCTCGGCCTCAAGCCGCTGCTGCGGGTCTACCTCGATCATCGCCTGCGCGTCATCACGCGGCGCAGCGAATACCGTCTTGCCAAGCGCCGGGACCGGCTGCACCTCGTTGAGGGCTTGCTCATCGCGATCCTCGACATCGACGAGGTCATCCAGGTGATCCGCACCTCGGATGACTCGGAGTCGGCGCGCGGGCGGCTGATGACGGTGTTCGACCTGTCCGAGGTGCAGGCGGAGTACATCCTCGAACTGCGGCTGCGCCGGCTTACACGGTTCTCGCGCATCGAGCTGGAGTCGGAGCGCGACGAGCTGAAGGCTGAGATCGCGAGCCTCGAGGAGCTGCTCGGCAGTGACGTGCTGCTGCGCGCGGCGGTGGCGAGCGAGCTCGAGCACGTCGCCGAGCAGTACGGCACGCCGCGGCGCACGCTGCTCATGAACGGCTCTCCGGTCACCGCGCGTACCGCGTCGCGTGCGACCGCGCCGAGCCTGGAGATCGCCGACGACCCGTGCCGCGTCTACCTGTCGGCCACCGGCCGCATGGTGCGCGCCGAGCTCGGCGAAGACGGCGCGATCGTGCCGCCTGCGCGCCGGTCGAAGCACGACGCGGTGCGCTCGGTGGTGACGACCACGGTGCGGGGCGAGATCGGTGCGGTGACGACGCGCGGGCGGCTCGTGCGGCTCTCCCCCGTCGACCTTCCGTCGGTGCCCGCCAACTCGGTGCAGCTCGCCGTCGGCACCCGCGTCGACCAGTACCTGGCGCTGGAGAAGGGCGAGCACGTCGTCGCCCTCGTGCCTCTCGTCGCGGAGCCGCCGATCGCGCTCGGCACCCGTCAGGGAGTCGTGAAGCGTGTGTCGGCCACCGAACTCGCCCCGGGCAAGCACGACGCCGAGATCATCGCTCTGAAACCCAGCGACGAGGTCGTCGGAGCGGCCGTCGCGCCCGACGAAGCCGAAATCGTGTTCGTCGCGAGCGACGCCCAGCTCCTGAGGTTCGAGGCGTCGGCCGTGCGACCACAGGGTCGCGCCGCGGGTGGCATGGCGGGCATCCGTCTGTCCGACGGCGCCGAGGTCATCCACGTGGCCGTCGTGACCGATCCGGACGCCGCCGAGGTCGTGACCGTCGCGGGAAGCTCCTCCGTGCTGGCCGGGGCAGACGCGGGCAGCGGCAAGGTGTCGGCGTTCGCGGAGTTCCCGCCCAAGGGTCGCGCCACCGGCGGTGTTCGCGCGCAGCGGTTCCTGCGTGGCGAGGACGCCCTGACGCTCGCCTGGGTCGGCGTCGAGCCGCGCGCCGTGGGTGCGGACGGCTCGACGCGGGCGCTGCCGGCCTCCGGGGCGAAACGGGATGCCTCGGGCCAGACGATCGATGCCGTCATCGGCGCCGTCGGCACCGCCCTCGCGTAGCCGGGCGAGGTGCGGCGTCCACTCGAGATTCGGGCCGCCGTAAGACGTGCCGGCGGCGAGACTCCGAGCGTGTCGCCGGTCAGGCGTCGATGCGGTCGCGCGCCAGTCGGTCGCTCGAGGTCACGATGAACTCGCGGCGCGGTGCGACCTCGTTGCCCATGAGCAGCTCGAAGACGGTGGCCGCGGCCTCCGCGTCGGAGAAGGTCACTCGACGCAGGGTGCGCCCCGCGCGATCCATCGTCGTGGTCGCGAGCTGCTCGGCATCCATCTCGCCGAGACCCTTGTAACGCTGGATGGGCTCCTGCCAGCGGCGACCCGCCTTCTGCAGCTTCGCGAGCAGGGCGTGCAGCTCCTGCTCGGAGTAGGTGTAGATCGTCTCGTTCGGCTTCGAGCCGGGGTTCACGACGATCACCCGATGCAGCGGAGGAACAGCGGCGTAGACGCGGCCCGCCTCGACGAGCGGACGCATGTAGCGGAAGAACAGGGTGAGCAGCAGCGTGCGGATGTGCGCGCCGTCGACGTCGGCGTCGCTCATGAGGATGACCTTGCCATAGCGCGCCTGCTCGAGATCGAACGAGCGCCCCGAGCCCGCGCCGATAACCTGGATGATCGAAGCGCACTCGGCGTTCGAGAGCATGTCGCTGATCGATGCCTTCTGCGTGTTCAGGATCTTCCCGCGGATGGGAAGCAGTGCCTGGTACTCGCTGGTGCGCGCCTCCTTCGCGGTGCCGAGGGCCGAGTTGCCCTCGACGATGAACAGTTCGGAGGCGGCGACGTCGTTCGTGCGGCAGTCGACGAGCTTCGCGGGCAGCGACGACGACTCGAGCGCGTTCTTGCGGCGCTGGGTCTCCTTGTGGGCGCGCGCGGAGATGCGCGCCTTCATCTCGGCGACCACCTTGTCGAGCAG
>NZ_MEGA01000018.1:0-580 GCF_001725695.1 Microbacterium sp. SCN 71-21 | reverse complement strand
GACGATCTGGCGCACCGCGGGCGTGCCCAGCACCTCCTTCGTCTGGCCCTCGAACTGGGGCTCGGGAAGACGGACGGTGAGCACCGCGGTGAGGCCCGCGAGGATGTCGTCCTTCTCGATCTTGTCGGTGCCGACCTTGAGCCGGCGGGCGTTCTGCTCGACCTGGGTGCGCAGCACCTTCATGAGACCCTGCTCGAAGCCCTGTTGGTGGGTGCCGCCCTTGGGCGTGGCGATGATGTTCACGAACGAACGGCTGACCGTCTCGTATCCGGTGCCCCACCGCAGCGCGACATCGACCTCGCAGGTGCGCGTCACCTCGGTGGGCACCATCGCGCCGGAGGCCTGCAGCACCGGCACGGTCTCTGTGAAGTCGCCGGTGCCGGTCAGACGCCACGTGTCGGTGACGCCGCTGTCGTGGGCGAGGAAGTCGGCGAACTCGGAGATGCCGCCGTCGAAGTGGAAGTCGGTGGTGACCGGTGACTCACCGCGGGCGTCGCCGATCGCGATGTGGAGTCCCGGCACGAGGAACGCGGTCTGTCGCGCGCGCTGCTCGAGCTCGTCGAGATGGAAGGTCGCGTCG
>NZ_MEGA01000017.1:33056-34262 GCF_001725695.1 Microbacterium sp. SCN 71-21 | reverse complement strand
AGCGTCCCTCGCCCGGTCAGCGCTCGGGTGCGATCGTCCCGTAAGCGCTCGCATCCCAGTCGAGGATGCGCCATCCGATCACCACGCCCTCGATCAGGAACGGGTCGCCGGCGGTGAACCGTTCCGCGGCCGCGCGGTCGCGGAACACGGCCATCGACCCGTCCGCGACGGGGTCGGCGAACGTGCCGATCAGCAGGAGGTCGCCCGAGGAGGCGAACTCCTGCAGGTAGGCGAGGTGCCGGGGGTACACCTCGCGCGCCCGCGTCATCCCCTCGGCGCTGAGTGTCTCGTAACGGCATACGGCGAGCGGCATGTGCTCTTCCTCTCCACGGTGGCGGCGCGGTGGCGCCACCGTTCAGTATCCGCGCTCCCGTGAGCGTGGATCACGGGAGCGTCAGCCCGCGTTCCTCGCACAGGCGGGTGATGAGGGCGAGCTGACGGCGGTTGAGGTCGATCAGCTCCTCGATCTCGCCCTTCGCGGCGACGTTCGTCTCGAAGTCGTGCTGGGCGAGCGCCGCGGCTATGGCATCCTGTCGCTTCGCGACGATGAGCAGGATCGCCCCCTGCAGCCCGGCGAGCATGCTGAGGAACAGGTTGAGCAGGATGTACGGGTAGGGGTCCCACTGCACGGCCGTCGCGTTGACGATCGCCCACACGACCATGAACACGACGAACCCGATGATGAAGCCCCACGAGCCCATGCCGTTGCGCAGGCGGTCGGCGGCGCGCTCGCCGCGGGTCAGCTGTTGCGTGGCCTGGTCGTGCCAGTTGGTGATCGGTCGCTGCATGGCGCCGATCATAGAGATCGATCGGATGCCGCGGCTCGATGTCCGCGGCGGCGATCAGATCTCGACGGCGCTGTCGGGTGCGACGCGGCCCGACAGCGAGACCTCGCCGCCCAGCCAGCGGGTGCGGAGCCTGCAGCCCTCGCCCTGGGTGATGTCGAGGTCGCGCGCCACGAGTCCGGTGAGCCGCACCGCGGCGGCTCCGGTCGCCGGATCCTCCACGATGCCCATGTCGGGCGCGAACATGCGGGATCGCACCGTGCCCGCCGTCTCGTCCGCCCACGCCCACAGATAGTGGTGGCCCTCGGTGAACGTGGCCGGGTCGAGGGCGTCGATCTCGGCCGGCGAGCCGAGCTGCCGGAACGCGAAGTCGGGGGTCCATTCGGGGCGGGCGCGCACCGAGACATCCTCGCCGTCGATG
>NZ_MEGA01000017.1:0-33042 GCF_001725695.1 Microbacterium sp. SCN 71-21 | reverse complement strand
CATCCTCGCCGTCGATGTCGATCACGACGCGACCCGCCGGCACCTCGAGGGCGGCGACCGGGGTTCCTCGGCGGGCGAGCCACCAGGCGGTGCCGACGCTCGGGTGCCCGGCGAAGGGCAGTTCGCGGGCGGGCGTGAAGATGCGCACCTGCGCGGCGTCGGGGGTGATCTCACCGATGAAGACCGTCTCGGAGTAGCCGAGCGCCTCGGCGATGTGCTGCTCCCGCCCGGCCGAGGCGGCGCTGCTCAGCACGATGCCGAGGGGGTTGCCCGACCCTCCGTCCGCGTCCGTGAACACCCGCACGACATCGACCTGCACTCCGAAGCTCATCCCGCCACGCTATCGGGCGCAGGGGTCGGGGGTCGGCGTGGCCGTCGTCGGTGGACACACACCGAGCGCCGTCACCCGGCCGCGCTGTCGACGATCGCGAGCGAGCGGATGCCGCGCCGCCCGCGTTCCTCGTCGAGCACCGCGAGCAGCCGATCGCGCGTGCCGCGCCCGTGCGCGAGGGTGAGCGCGGCAGCGCGGTCGGCGTCGCGGTGTGCGACGGCGTCGATGATCGCCGCGTGCTCATCGCGGGCGTGGGCACGGGATGCCGCCGAGCGCACCTCGAGCCAGCGCACCCGGGCGAGGCGGGTGATGGTGTCGGCGACGGCGGCGGCGAGGAACGCATTTCCCGATGTCGCCGCCAGGGCGTGGTGGAAGTCTCCGCCGTCGCGCAGGCCCGTCTCGGGGTCGTCGTGGGAGCGGTGGGTGTCGACGAGCTCCCGCAGGGCGGCGAGGTCGGGGTCGGATGCGCGGTCGACGGCGAGGCGCACAGCGGCCACCTCGACGATCTCGCGGTACTCCATCGCGGCGCGCACCTCGGCGATATCGAGGGGCGCGACTGCCCATCCGCGCTCGGTGCGCACGGTGAGGCCTTCGCCGCCGAGGCGAAGGAGTGCGGCGCGGATGGGCGTGCGCGAGACGCCGAGGCGGCTCTCGAGCGCGCGTTCCGACAGCCGCTCGCCGGGGGAGAGGTCGAGGGTCAGGATCGCGATGCGCAGCTGGCGGTAGGCGCGGGCCTCGCCGGGTTCGTCCACCGGTGCTCCCTTCTGGTATACCAAAGCGGTATACCGATCGTCTCACGAGCCCCGAACCGAGGTCAACGCATGACGCGCATCCCTCCCCGCGCCTGGATCATGCTCGCGCTCGGCATCGCCGCGCAGGCCGCCGGCACCCTGCTCGTCTCCGCGCCCGTGTTCCTCATCCCGCTGCTGCACCTCGACCGGGGCCTCCCGCTCGCGCAGGCGGGACTCCTCTCCGCCGCCCCCACCGTCGGCATGGTGCTCACGCTCATCGCCTGGGGTCACCTGGCCGATCGACGAGGGGAGCGGGGCGTCATCGCGGGAGGACTCCTCCTCACCGCACTGCTCGCGCTCGCCGCCGCGGTGACCAGCGACCTCATCGGCCTCGGCGTCGCACTCCTCGCCGGCGGTGCGGCCGCCGCCAGCACGAACGCGGCGAGCGGCCGCGTCGTCGTCGGATGGTTCCCGCGCGACCGGCGCGGACTCGCGATGGGCATCCGGCAGATGGCCCAGCCCCTCGGCGTCGCGGCCGCCGCGGCCCTCGTGCCCGCGCTCGCGGGCTCCGCGGGCATCCCGGCGACATTCCTCGTGATCGCCGCAGCCCTCGCGATCATCGCGGCTGCCTGCGCGGCGGGCATCCGCAATCCGCCGCGGGCCGCGGCATCCGGCCCCGAGAGACCCGCCGTGAACCCCTATCGGGTGAGCGGGTTCCTCGCGCGCATCCACGCGGTGTCGCTGCTGCTCGTCGTGCCGCAGTTCGCCGTGTCGACCTTCGGCATGGTGTTCCTCATCTCGGCCCTGGGATGGGGCCAGGATGCCGCGGCCGCCCTCGTCGCGATCTCGCAGTTCGTCGGGGCGCTCGGCCGCATCGTCGTCGGCGTCCTGAGCGACCGGGTCGGCAGCCGCGTGCGCGTGCTGCGAGGCGTGGCCGTCTCGGCCGTCGTCGTCATGCTCGCGCTCGCCATGAGCGGTGCGTTCGCGTGGGCGGCCGTCGGCGGCGTCATCCTCGTGATCGCCGCGGTGGTGACCGTCGCCGACAACGGCCTCGCCTACACCTCGGTCGCGGAGGCGGCGGGCAGCTCGTGGGTCGGCAAGGCGCTCGGCGTGCAGAACACCGGCCAGTTCATCGCGGCGTCCCTCGTCGGGCCGGGCATCGGCGCGCTCATCACGGCAACGGGCTTCGCGGGAGCGTACGCGCTCGTCGCGCTGGTGCCCCTCATCGCCGTGCCGTTGGTGCCCCGGCGCGACGTGCACCGCGACTGAGTCGGTGCGCGACCGGCGCGCGCCCTCACTCCGGTGCGGAACCCGCGAGCGCGCGCTTCACGTAGCCGACGATCGCGTTCGCATGTCCGTGGCCGAGTCCGTGCTCGGTCTTGAGCCACTCCACCACCTCCATGTGACGGTGGTCGTCGAGGCGATCGGCGACGAGGTCGAGCCAGTGCTGCACGGGCTGCCCGTACGTCTTCTCGATGCTCGGGAAGTACGAGACCGGACCCTGCAACTTGACCCCGACCGGCAGCTCCGGCGCGGGAACACGGTGTGCGCTCATCGCCCCATCATCGCGCGTCACTCGGCGCGCGAGAACTCCGACGCGCGCGCCACCTGGTCGGCGGTGAGGGCGACGCCGGTGTACCGCTCGAACTGGCGGGCGGCCTGCAGTGCGATCACCTCGGCACCCGTGATCACCGGCACGCCCGACTCGCGCGCCGAGCGCACGAGCGGCGTCTCCGACGGGAACGCCACGACATCGAAGACGACGGATGCCGCAGCCACCTGCTCGTGCGAGAACGCGAGAGCCGCGGCATCCGGCCCGTTCATGCCGAGCGGCGTGACGTTCACGAGCACGCCGGCGAACGGCTCGGGCTCGGTGTCCGTGAAGCGGTAGTCGTAGGCATCGGCGATCGTGCGTCCCGCGGCGAGGTTGCGGGCGAGCACGGTGACGTCGTCGAACCCGGCACCGCGGAACGCCGCGATCACCGCCTTCCCCATGCCCCCGGAGCCGCGCACGACGACCGGCAGCGCCGGGTCGACGGCGTGGCTCGCGAGAAGCGACGCGACCGCCTCGTAGTCGGTGTTCGACGCCGTCAGCACGCCGTCGTCGTTGACGATCGTGTTCACCGACGCGATCGCCGCTGCGGACTCCTCGACCACGTCGACGAGGGGGATCACCGCCTCCTTATAGGGCATCGACACCGAGCACCCGCGGATGCCGAGCCCTCGCACGCCCTGGATGGCGGCCGTGATGTCGGTGGGGGCGAACGCCTTGTAGACGAAGTTCAGTCCGAGCTCGTCGTAGAGGAAGTTGTGGAACCGCGTGCCGATGTTCGACGGGCGGGCGGAGAGGGAGATGCACAGCGACATGTCTTTGTTGAGGATCGGCACCTGGCCATTCTGCTCTCCGCGCGGGACTAGCCTGAACTCGTGCCCCCGCGCATCGTCGTCGTCATCCCGTGCCGCGACGATGCCGACTACCTGGATGCCTGCCTCTCGGCCCTCGACCGTCAGACCCGACGCCCCGACGAGGTGATCGTCGTCGACAATGCCTCCACCGATGCGACCGCGGACGTCGCTCGCGCGCACGGCGCGACGCTGTTGCGGGAGGAGCGTGTCGGCATCTGGCCTGCCGCCGCCCGCGGGTACGACGACGCGGCGGCATCCGCCGACATCATCGCCCGGGTCGATGCCGACTCCCGTCCTCACCCCGACTGGGTCGCCCGCCTCGAACGGGCGTTCGCGGAGGACGAGGCCCTCGGCGTGCTCACCGGGGGCGCCGAGTTCTACGACTGCTCGCGGCTGGTCGCCTACCTCGGATCGCACTGGTACATCGGGGGCGGACGCGTATGGATCGGGCTGTGGCTCGGCATCCCGCTCGTCTTCGGCTCGAACTTCGCCATGCGCGTCGCGGTGTGGGAGCGCGTGCGCGATCGGGTGCGCCGCGCCGACCCCCACGTGCACGATGATCTCGACCTCACGATCCACCTGCACGCCGACGACGGGGTGCGATGGGACCGCACCCTCACGATGCCCGTGTCGGCGAGGCCGCTTGTACACGTCGGCGGACTCCTCCGCCGGGTGTGGCGGGTCGTCGAGACGTTCGCGGCGAGCTGGCCCGACGGGCGCTTCCGGGCGGCACGGCGCCAGGTGTCGAGCCTCGTAGACCCGCTCTCGTCGCCGTACGCGGACCCGCCCGGCGAGCCCACGGCCGGCTCCCACCCCGCCTAGGCTGGCCGCATGCAGGTCGAGTTCACCGCCGACATCTGGCGTTGGGAGGCCCGCGCCGAGCTGTGGTGCTTCGTCGCCGTGCCCGATGAGATCAGCGAGGCCCTGCACGAGCTGCCCGGGCCTCGTGCGGGCTTCGGTTCGGTGCCGGTCGAGGTCCGGCTCGCGGCATCCGTCTGGCGCACCTCGATCTTCCCGGAGACCGCGCGGGGCCGCTTCGTCCTGCCGCTGAAGAAGGCCGTGCGGCAGCGGTACGGACTCGGAGTCGGAGACCGGGTGACGGTGAGCATCGAGACGGTCGGGATCTGAACCCGCGCACCGTACACTGATGCCATCGCGCCGTGGGCGCGATTCACCGCCGCCGTATCGTCGAGGGGTCACGATGGCCGTCGCCAGCTCAGAGCGCCGCTTCCGCGCGCGCGTGATCGGCATGCTGGCCGCCGCGGTGGTCGCGCTCACCGTGGGTCTTGTCGCCCCGCTGAGCGCCCAGGCGGCAGCGCCCTCCGGCTGGCTCCACACCTCGGGGTCGAAGATCCTGGCATCGGACAACTCGGTGTACACGATCAAGGCGGTCAACTGGTTCGGGATGGAGACCTCGAACTGCGCTCCGCACGGGTTGTGGTCGATCTCCCTCGACCAGGGCATGCGCGAGATCGCGAGCATGGGCTTCAACACGATCAGACTGCCGTTCTCCAACGAATGCCTCGCGGCATCCTCGACGACGTCCATCAACCAGAATCTCAACCCGACTCTGGTCTCGCTCACCCCGCTCCAACTGATGGATGTCGTGATCGCGCGCGCCAAGGCCTATGGGCTCCACGTGATCCTCGATCGCCATCGTCCCGACTCCGGTTCCCAATCGGCGCTCTGGTACACGTCGCAGTACAGCGAGCAGAAGTGGATCGCGGACTGGACGATGCGCGCGACCCGATACCGGAACGACCCCACCGTGAGCGGCGCCGAGGACGATGCTCGCGAACCGATACCGGAACGACCCCACCGTGATCGGCGCCGACCTTCACAACGAGCCGCACGACCCGTCGTGCTGGGGCTGCGGGAACGCCGCCACCGACTGGCAGGCCGCGGCGACCCGCGCAGGCAACGCGGTGCTCGCCGCGAACCCCAACCTGCTGATCATCGTCGAAGGCGTCAGCACGCAGGCCGACGGGTCCACCACGTGGTGGGGCGGGGGTCTCAAGGATGTCGCGAAGAAGCCCGTCGTTCTGACGGTGGCGAACCGCGTCGTCTACTCGCCCCACGACTACCCCGCGTCGGTCTACAACCAGTCCTGGTTCGGTGCGGGGAACTATCCCGCCAACCTGCCCGGCGTCTGGGACGCGAACTGGGGCTACCTCCAGAAGCAGAACATCGCGCCGGTGTTCGTCGGCGAGTTCGGCACTCTGCTGCAGACGACGAGCGACCAGCAGTGGCTCGCGTCGATTGTGTCCTACATCCGCGCGAACGGACTCAGCTACGGATATTGGTCGTTCAACCCGAACTCCGGTGACACCGGGGGTCTCGTCGCGGATGACTGGACGACTCCGGAGGCCGCCAAGCTCGCGGCGCTCGCGCCCATCCTGAGCCCCGTCACACCGCCGTCCCCGGCACCGCTCTCGCCGTCGGCCTCACCGTCGACGTCGCCGTCGCCGGTCCCGACGCCGACCGCGACGCCAGCGCCCTCCCCGATTGCGACGACGGCCCCGTCATCGCCGCCCGCGGCGAGCCCCGCTCCGTCGCCGACCGTGTCCGCCCCGCCCGTGGCGACGCCGTCGCCATCGGCACCGAAGCCGGTGACATCCGGAACCGTGACGACCGCCTGGCAGCTGCAGAGCGCCTGGCAGGCCGGCTATGTCGCGAACTTCGTCGTGACCGCCTCCAGCGCCGTGCACGGCTGGTCGATCTCGTGGTCCTCGCCGAGTGCCACCCAGATCGTGAGCGCCTGGGGGATGGGGTGCACCCTCGCCGGAACCACGATCACCTGCACCGGTAAGGACTGGGCCGGCCCCCTCAGCGCCGGCCAGAGCGTCTGGGTGGGGCTGCAGGTGGCCGCGACATCCGCGCCGGCCAACCCGGCGCTGACAGTGACCGCGAACTGACCTCGCCGAAGCGGTCATCGCTAGCCTGAGGGCATGCCCGAGACCCCGACCGATGCCTCGCTCATCGGGCGTGTGACGTCCTGGATGCTGCGCCGCACGCTGGTGCGGGCGTTCCTGCTCTACAGCCAGAAGCGCGGGCCGTTGCTCGCCGACAGCATCACGTACCGCGCGCTGTTCAGTCTCTTCGCGGCCGTGCTTCTGGGGTTCTCCGTCGCCCTGCTGTGGTTGCGGGGAAACCCTGACGCGCTCGCCGCGCTCGTGCGTGCCGTCGACGCGGCCGTCCCCGGCCTCGTCGGCGACGGCGGCATCGTCTCACTCGATGCGATCCCAGCGCCGACCGGCCTGACGATCGCCAGCATCATCTCGATCGTCGGTCTGATCGGTGCGTCGACCGGCGCCATCGGATCGATGCGCGCCGCCTTCCGTGAGCTCGCCGATGCCGGGCATGACGACACGTTCTTCCTCTGGGTGCAGCTGCGCAACCTCGGCGTCGCCGTGGGGATCGGAGTGCTGCTGATCGTGTCGGCGGCGGCCACGTTCTTCGGCACCGCCGCCGTGGGCCTGGTTCTCGGACTCCTGTCCCTGCAGGACGACGGCGTGGAGGCGGGCGTGATGACCCGGGTCGTCTCGGTCGTGGTCGTCCTGGTCCTCGACGCCGCGATCGTCCTGCTGCTCTTCACCGCGCTGATCGGCGTGCCGACCTCGTGGCGCGCCCGCCTGGCGGGCGCAGCCGTCGGCGGTGTCGGTCTCACCGTGCTGCAAGAGCTCTCCGGTCTGTTCGTCGGCGGTGCGGCCGCCAACCCGCTGCTCGCCACCTTCGCGGCGCTCATCGCCCTGCTGCTCTGGATCAACCTGTCTGCGCAGGTCATCCTGATCGCCGCAGCGGTCTGTGTGACCATCGCCGGGCAGCAGCACGACCGGGTGCACGCCCGCCACGGCGCGCGCACGATGGGGCAGTGGCGTCTGCGCATGGCGGAGGCCGCGGCATCCCGTGCGGAGGTCGAGGTGCGTGCCGCCCAGGCGGCGGAGGCCGCGGAACGGGAGCCGAAACCACCCCGCCGCGCCCGCCGAGACTAGGCTGACCGCATGTCCATCGCACGACTCACCGGCGGTCCCCTCGACGGCCAGCTGCTTCCCTTCGACGGCGACGACGACGAGATCATCGCCCCCTACGGCGAAGGCCAGATCGTCTACCGGCGCTCGGGTGATGCCGTCCAGACCGGCGCCGCCGACGGCCCCACCGAGGTGCCTTTCGCGTACGTCGAGGCCACCGAGCCGATCAACCCGGATCCCGACGGCCGCGACGAGTGAGCGCGGAACCCACGCGCTCCCTCGAGGTCGAGCGCAGCTACGACGTCGACGCCGACACCCCGCTTCCCGACCTCACCACGCTCGGCCTCACGGTCGGTGATGCCGAGCCGCGCGACCTCGACGCGCGCTACTTCGACAGCGCCGACGCCGCCCTCGGCCGCGCCGGCGTCGCCGTGCGCCGCCGGACCGGCGGGCCCGACGAAGGCTGGCATGTCAAGATCGCCACGCCCGAGGGAAAGCTCGAGTGGCACTGGCCGCTCGACATCGACAGCGACCCCGATCAGGTGCCCCCCGCGGTCGCCGAATCGGTCGAGCGCTGGTCGGCGGGCCCGTTCGCTCCGCTCGCACGCATCCGCAACGCCCGCACCGCGTATGCGGTCTCGGATGCCTCGGGCACCCCGGTCGCCGAGCTCGTCGACGACCGCGTGCAGACGGTCGACGAGCGCACCGGACGCGAGCTCGCCTGGCGTGAGTGGGAGGTGGAGCTCACCCCCGACAGCCCCGTCGCCCCGGCAGAGTTCTTCGCCCGCATCGACGCCGCGGTGGCGGCGGCCGGCGGGCGGGTGGCGGCATCCGATTCGAAACTGGCCCGCGCCCTCGGATTCTGACCCAGCCGTACGACGAAGGGGCCGCCGCGGAACTCCGCGGCGGCCCCTTCGTCGTACGGCGATCAGAAGTTGATCATGTGTCCTGCGAGACCGTGGAAGCCCTCCTGCAGCGCCTCCGACAGCGTCGGGTGCGTGTGCACGTTGCGGGCCAGTTCGAGCGCGGTCAGGTCCCACTTCTGGGCGAGCGTCAGCTCGGGCAGCAGCTCCGAGACATCCGGCCCGATCATGTGGGCGCCGAGCAGCTCGAGGTGCTCGCTGTCGGCGATGAGCTTCACGAAGCCGACGGGCTCGCCGAGGCCGTGCGCCTTGCCGTTCGCCATGAACGGGAAGGTCGCGACCTTGATGTCGTGACCGGCGTCCTTGGCCTGCTGCTCGGTGAGGCCGAACGAGGCGACCTGCGGCGAGCAGAACGTCGCGCGTGGCATGAAGCGGTAGTCGCCCAGCGTCTGGGTCTCGGCGCCGCCGATCGTCTCGGCCGCCACGACCGCCTGCGCCTCGGCCACGTGGGCCAGCTGCAGCTTGGCGGTGACATCACCGATCGCGTAGATGTGCGGCACGTTGGTGCGCATGTAGTCGTCGATGCCGATCGCCCCGCGGTCGGTGAGCGCGACACCCGTGGTCTCGAGTCCGAAGCCGGTCACGTTCGGCGCGAAGCCGATCGACATGAGCACCTTGTCGGCCTCGACCGACCCCTGCGCGCCGCTCTTGTTGTCGGTGTAGGTGACGGTCACCTTGTCGCCCGAGTCGACGACCGACTCGACCTTGGTGGAGGTGAGCAGGGTGATGCCGTAGTTCTTGTACTGCTTCGCGATCTCCTTGGAGACGTCCGCGTCCTCGTTCGGGAGCGCACGGTCGAGGAACTCGATGATCGTGACCTCGACGCCGTAGTTGGAGAGCACGTACGCGAACTCCATGCCGATGGCGCCGGCGCCGACGATGACGATCGAGCGCGGCAGGTCGCGCGCGAGGATCTGCTCCTCGTACGTCACCACGTTCTGGCTCAGGGTGACCCCGGGGAGCAGACGCACGGTCGAGCCGGTCGCGATGATCGCGTTCGAGAACGTGACGCGCTCGGTCTGGCCGTCGGCCTTGGCGACATCGATCGTGTTCGCGTCGACGAAGGTCCCGCGGCCGTCGTACTCGGTGACCTTGTTCTTCTTCATCAGGTAGTGGATGCCCTTGACGCGGCCGTCGGCCACCTCGCGGCTGCGGTCCCACGCGACCCCGTAGTCGAAGGTGACGGAGCCTTCGATGCCGAAGAGCTTCGCCTTGTGGGTGAAGGTGTGGGCGAGCTCCGCGTTCTTCAGGAGCGCCTTCGAGGGGATGCACCCCACATTCAGGCACACACCGCCCCAGTACTTCTCCTCGATGATCGCGGTGGACAGACCGAGCTGGGCGCTCCGAACGGCCGCGACGTAACCGCCGGGACCCGCGCCGAGAATGACGACGTCGTAATGAGGCATGGTTCCCAGCCTAGTCCGCCCGGGACCATCGGATGCCGCGTCGGCCGCCGTGCGAAGCCGCTCCGTCATGGCGTCGGACAGCGCGACTATCGAGCGGGAATGAACCGGCGAACCGGGCGCGGTCGACCGGATCGCATCGGATAGTCTGGACGGGAAGGAGGAGCAGAACCGTGGACGAGAACCAGCCCGGCGCCGGCGACATCCGGCGCGGCGCCAGCGACGCGCAGCGACCCGCGCACGACACGACGCAGACGTTCGGTCACGATTCCGACCTGTCCTTCGTTCCCTTCGGCAGCGAGCTGACCGAACCGGAGATGGCGGCGATCGAGGCCCTTCCGACCGGCTCGGCACTGCTCATCGTGCGCTCCGGTCCCACGGCGGGCGCCCGCTACCTCCTCGACGCCGATGTGATGACCGTGGGTCGTCACCCCGATGCCGACATCTTCTTCGACGACGTGACCGTCTCCCGCCGGCACGCCGAGATCACCCGGGTGGGCGCGGCGTTCGAGATCGTCGACCAGCGCTCTCTGAACGGCACCTACGTCGACGGCGAGCGGGTGGACCGCGCGACACTCGCGAACGGCGACGAGGTGCGCATCGGAAAGTTCCGACTCAACTTCTTCGGCTCGCCCGCCGATCTGGCCGCCGCGCCGGAGGCGTGATGCCGGTCGGCGCCTCCCGCTCGAGCAGTGCGCCGAGCGGGCTTCTGAGCATCGGCCAGGTGCTCGCGCGACTCGCTCCTGATTTCCCGTCGCTGTCGTCGAGCAAGCTCCGCTTCCTCGAGATGCAGGGAATCGTCGCGCCGCGCCGCACCGACAGCGGATACCGCAAGTTCGCGGCATCCGATGTCGAACGCGTGCGTCTCGCGTTGACGCTGCAGCGGGATCACTACCTGCCTCTGAGCGTCATCCGCGACTACCTCGACGATCTCGACGCCGGTCGCACCCCTGAGATCCCGGTGAGCGTCCCGTCCGCGATCGTGACCCCGGCCCGCCGCTACCGGCGCGACGAACTGCTGCGCGAAGCCGGGGCTCCGGCGCAGCTGCTCAACGACGCCGTGACCACGGGCCTGATCCCGCCGGCGGACCCCTTCGACGACCGCGCGCTGACCATGCTGCGATCGCTCGTCGGCCTCGACCGACACGGCATCGGCCCGCGTCACCTGCGCGCGCTCATGCAGGGAGCCAAGCGGGACATCGCGCTTATCGAATCGGCGCTCGCGCCGCTGCTGCACCGCACCGATGCGAGCGCACGCGGACGCGCAGGCGAGGCGGCGCCGGAGCTGGCCCGTCGACTCGACGAAGTGCGTTCGGCGCTCGTTCGACGCGGACTCGACGAACTCGGGATCTGAGTGCGACACGCCGGGGCCCGAACTTCGGATGTCGTTGCTCGGGCCGGGTCGCTCCTCTAGCGTGGAATCACCCGAACAGCAGAAGGAGGACGCGAGCATGAACGCTGGCGAACCCATCGGTGGCACCTTCTCGGAGGGCCTGCTGTTCACCGACGGCCTCCCCGCGATGGATGACGAGGTCGGCTACCGCGGCGCCGTGGCTGCGCGCGCGGCCGGCATCACCTATCGTCAGCTCGACTACTGGGCCCGCACCGAGCTCGTCGAGCCCACTGTGCGCAGCGCCACCGGATCGGGGTCGCAGCGCCTCTACGGCTTCCGCGACATCCTGGTTCTCAAGCTCGTCAAGCGCCTGCTCGACACCGGCATCTCGCTGCAGCAGATCCGCACCGCCGTCGAGCAGCTGCGAGCTGCCGGCATCCGCGATCTCGCCGGCACCACGCTCATGAGCGACGGCGCCTCGGTCTACCTCTGCACGTCGAACGACGAGGTCATCGACCTCGTCAGCCGCGGCCAGGGTGTGTTCGGCATCGCCGTCGGCAAGGTGCTGCACGAGGTCGAGTCGACTCTGCTCGACTTCGATCCGCAGGCGCCGGACCCGGCGGACGAGCTCGCCGCACGTCGCGCGCAGCGCTCGGCCTGAGCGCGGGGTCGTCGCCGCATCCGTGAGAGCGGATGCCTCATCCGCGCGCCCGCGCAGAGATCGCCGGCCGTCCGTTCACGATGCGACGGGCGGTGTCGTCGGCGGACTCAGACGGTCGCGTCACCCGGCGTCGGGATGCGACCGGCACGCATGACGCGGTCGAGCAGCGAGTCGAAGTCGGCTGCGAGCTCCTGTGCGGAATCTCCGGGCCAGATGTGCAGCGGCTTCGCCGCGCCCTGCGCCTGCTGCAGCGAGGTGCGCTCGGGCAGCTGCGGGGTGAGCACGAGCGGACCGAACATGTCGCGCAGCTCCTTGATGCGGAACTGGTGCTCGATCGACTGCGGGCGCACCCGGTTGACCACGATGCCGAGCGGCTGGAGGCGGGGGGAGAGGCCCCGGCGGATCTCCTCGATGGCGCGCAGTGCGCGGTCGGCGGCAGCAACGGAGAACAGGCCCGGCTCCGTGACGACGATGACGCGGTCGCTCGCCGCCCACGCGGTGCGCGTGAGGGCGTTCAGCGACGGGGCGCAGTCGACGAGCACGAGGTCGTAGTCGGCCTCGACGGCGGCGAGGGCCTCTTCGAGCTTCCAGACGTCGCGCACGCTGGGGTGCGGGCCGTCGAAGTTGATGGCCGACGGGCTTCCGATGAGCACGTCGATCGTGCCGGGATGAACCTTCGCCCACCCGCTCGAGGTGATCGCCTGACGGACGACCTTCTCTTTGGGGTTGGCCAGGACATCGGCGATGTTGAGGCGACCCGCGACCTGGATGTCCATACCTGTGGACACGTCGGATTGCGGGTCGAGATCGACGACGAGGGTTCGCACACCCCGCGCGAAGGCGGCTGACGCGAGACCGAGCGTCACGGTGGTCTTACCCACGCCGCCCTTGAGGGAGCTGACGGAGAGCACGTGCACGGAGGTCTACGTTACCGTCCCCTAGGCTGTGAGCACACTCAGGCAGAGAGTCCCCGCGATGCGCTCGATGCCGCGACACACGAAGAGGTCTGATGTTCCAGAAGATCCTTGTCGCCAACCGGGGCGAGATCGCGATCCGAGCTTTCCGTGCCGCCTACGAGGTCGGCGCCCGCACCGTGGCGGTCTTCCCCTATGAGGATCGCAACTCCCTGCATCGCCTGAAGGCCGACGAGGCCTATCAGATCGGGGAGATCGGGCACCCCGTGCGCGCCTACCTCGACGTCGACGAGATCATCCGGGTCGCCCTGGAGTGCGGCGCCGACGCGATCTACCCCGGCTACGGATTCCTCTCCGAGAACCCCGAGCTCGCCGAGAAGGCGGCTGCCCACGGCATCGCCTTCATCGGCCCGCCCGCATCCGTCCTCGAGATGGCCGGCAACAAGGTCACCGCGAAGGAGCACGCGATCGCGGCCGGCGTGCCGGTGCTGCGCTCGACCGAGGCATCCGACGACGTCGACGCCCTCGTCGCTCAGGCCGCCGACATCGGATTCCCCATCTTCGCGAAGGCCGTGGCCGGAGGAGGTGGGCGTGGCATGCGTCGCGTCGAGAAGCCCGAAGAGCTCGCCCCCGCCCTCGCCGAGGCGATGCGCGAGGCGCAGAGCGCGTTCGGCGACCCGCGCATGTTCCTCGAGCAGGCGGTGCAGCGCCCCCGTCACGTCGAGGTGCAGGTGCTCGCCGACAAGACGGGCGAGACCGTTCACCTGTTCGAGCGCGACTGCTCGGTGCAGCGCCGCCACCAGAAGGTCATCGAGATCGCTCCTGCCCCGAACCTCGACGACGAGATTCGGCAGCAGCTGCACGCCCACGCGATCGCGTTCGCCCGGTCGATCGGGTACGAGAACGCGGGCACTGTCGAGTTCCTGCTCGAGACCGCCGGCCCCCGCACGGGCGAGGTCGTCTTCATCGAGATGAACCCGCGCATCCAGGTGGAGCACACGGTGACCGAGGAGGTCACCGACGTCGACCTCGTGCAGACGCAGATCCGCGTCGCGGCGGGCCAGTCGCTCGCCGAGCTCGGGCTCGAGCAGAGCGACATCCGCCTGCGCGGCGCGGCGCTGCAGTGCCGCATCACGACCGAGGACCCCACGCAGGGCTTCCGGCCCGACACGGGCACGATCACGACCTACCGCTCGCCGGGTGGTGCCGGCATCCGTCTCGACGGCGGCACGACCGCCGCCGGCTCGCAGGTGAGTCCTCACTTCGACTCGATGCTGGCGAAGCTCACGTGCCGCGGCCGGGATTTCGGTGCCGCCGTGAGCCGCGCCCGGCGCGCGCTGGCGGAGTTCCGTATCCGCGGCGTCGCCACCAACATCCCGTTCCTGCAGGCGGTGCTCGACGACGCGTCGTTCGTCGCCGGGGATGTCAGCACCTCCTTCATCGATGAGCGCCCGCAGCTGCTGCGCGGGCGCGAATCGAAGGACCGCGGCACGAAGATCCTCAACTGGCTCGTCGATGTCACGGTGAACAAGCCCAACGGCGAGAACCCCCTCACGATCGAGCCGCGGTTCAAGCTCCCGACGATCGATCTGACGACGGATGCCGCGCCCGGATCCCGTCAGCGCCTGCAGGAGCTCGGTCCCGCCGGGTTCGCCGCGGCGCTGCGTGCCCAGACCGCCCTCGCCGTGACGGACACGACCTTCCGCGACGCCCACCAGTCGCTGCTCGCGACGCGGGTGCGCACGAAGGACCTGGTCGCGGTGGCGCCCTACGTCGCGCGTCTCACTCCGCAGCTGCTCTCGGTCGAGGCCTGGGGCGGTGCCACCTATGACGTCGCGCTGCGGTTCCTCGGCGAAGACCCGTGGGAGCGCCTCGACAAGCTGCGCACCGCACTGCCCAACGTGGCCATCCAGATGCTGCTGCGCGGCCGCAACACGGTCGGCTACACGCCGTACCCCACCGAGGTGACCTCCGCGTTCGTCGCCGAGGCGGCGCGCAGCGGGGTGGACATCTTCCGCATCTTCGACGCGCTCAACGACGTCGAGCAGATGCGCCCCGCGATCGAGGCCGTGCTCGAGACCGGCACTGCGGTCGCCGAAGTGGCCGTGTGCTACACCGGCGACCTGCTCGACCCCGCCGAGGACCTCTACACGCTCGACTACTACCTGTCCCTCGCCGACGAGATCGTCGCCGCGGGCGCTCACGTGCTCGCGATCAAGGACATGGCGGGGCTGCTGCGGCCCGCGGCCGCAGCGAAGCTCGTCTCCGCGCTGCGCGACCGGTTCGATCTGCCCGTGCACGTGCACACCCACGACACCGCCGGCGGGCAGCTCGCGACCCTCCTCGCCGCCAGCGCCGCCGGAGCCGACGCCGTCGACGCGGCGGCCGCGCCCATGTCGGGCACCACCAGCCAGCCGTCGTTGTCGTCGCTGGTCGCGGCGCTCGCCCACACCGAGCGCGACACGGGACTCGACCTCGACGCGGTGGGGAGCCTCGAGCCCTACTGGGAGGCCGTCCGGCACCTCTACAAGCCGTTCGAGTCAGGCCTTCCCTCGCCGACCGGCCGCGTCTACCACCACGAGATCCCAGGCGGCCAGCTCTCCAACCTCCGTCAGCAGGCGATCGCCCTGGGGCTCGCCGACGACTTCGAACTCATCGAGGACATGTACGCGGCCGCCAACCGCATCCTCGGGCGCGTGCCGAAGGTCACCCCCTCCTCGAAGGTCGTGGGCGATCTCGCGCTGCACCTCGCGGCCGTAAAGGCCGACCCGGCCGACTTCGAGGAGAACCCGCAGCGCTACGACATCCCCGATTCGGTCGTGGGCTTCATGGCGGGCGAGCTCGGCGATCTGCCGGGCGGCTGGCCCGAGCCCTTCCGCTCTAAGGTGCTCGCCGGACGCACCGTCGACATCTCTCTCACCCCGCTCAGCGTCGACGACGAGCGCGCGCTCAACGGCGACGCGGCCGAACGCCGCCAGACCCTCAACCGGCTGCTGTTCCCGGCACCCACTCGCGCGTTCGCCCAGACCCGGGAGGTGTTCGGGGACCTCAGCGTGCTCGACACCACCGGCTACCTCTACGGCCTCGCGGCCGGCGAGGAGCACGCGGTCGACATCGATCGCGGCGTCAAGCTCTTCGTCGGACTCGAGGCCATCGGCGAGGCCGACGACAAGGGCATGCGCACGGTCATGACGACCCTGAACGGCCAGCTGCGCCCCGTGTTCGTGCGGGATCGCAGCATCACCGTCGAGACCCGTCAGGCGGAGAAGGCGGACACGACCAAGCCCGGTCAGATCGCCGCGCCGTTCTCCGGCGTCGTCACGATCAAGACCGCCGTCGGCGACCGCGTCGAGGCCGGGCAGCCCGTGGCATCCATCGAGGCGATGAAGATGGAGGCGGGCATCACGGCGCCGATCGAGGGCGTGGTGGAGCGGATCGTCATCGCCCCGACCGCGCAGGTCGACGCGGGAGACCTTTTGGTCGTGATCCGGCCCGCGCACTAGCCTGGGGGAGGCGTGGCACCGTCCCTGTGACGCCAGGAGCCCCAGAACTCATGACCGAACGCACGGATCCGGCATCCCGCGACGACGGCGACGATGACGTCGTCGCGGCCCCCGTCAGCATCGACGCATCCAATCTCGACCTGTTCAGCAGCCAGACCGCGCAGGTCACCATCGTGCTGCCCGCATCGACCGACGACGACGAGCTCGACGACGACGGATCGGGTGAACTCGTCGACGACGGAGACGAGATCGAGGTGACGATCGCCGCGGAGGTCATCGATGACGGTGCGGCAGACGACGACGAGCGTGACGGCGACGAGATCGACGACCAGGAGAGCCCCGTCGACGACGAGGAGACCCCCGTGCCCGACGAGACGACCGACGACGCCGTGATCGACTCGACGCCCGAGGTGATCGACGTCCCCGTGCCGGCTCCCGTAGCCGCCACCGACTCGGCAGCTCCCGTCGCCGCGGCGGTCGCCGCCGTCGCCGTGAGCGAACCCCGTCGCACCACCGACCCGGTGCAGCTGGTCGCCCGCCGCGCGGGCGAGGTCGCCGGCGACCGCGGGACATCCGATCTGCTCAGCGCCGACCGCCTGCTCGAGAACGTCAAGGTGGCGCGCCCCGAGCCCGAGGGCCTGTGGCCTTCGCTCGTGTTCGCGCTGTCGGGCCGCCGCATCAATCTCGGCGACAACCGTCGCGCCCGCGCCCGCAAGGAGCTCGACCAGAAGATCGCCGCGCCGCTCTCAGGTCGTGCGCGATTCGTCGCCGTGCTGTCGCGCAAGGGCGGGGTCGGCAAGACGACCGTGACGACGCTGCTCGGCATGGCACTCGCATCGGCACGCGACGACCGTGTGATCGCCGTCGACGCGAACCCCGACCGCGGCACTCTCGCGGAGCGCATCGGACGCCCCAGCGGCAAGACCGTGCGTGATCTTGCGCGCGCCGGAGCCGTCGTGAGCGGCTTCAACGAGATCTCCTCGATCGTCGCGCGCGACGAGACCCGCCTCGATGTGCTCGCTTCCGACGCCGACCCGCGCGTCTCCGACGCCTTCAACGACGCCGACTATCGGGATGTCGCGACTCTCGCCGCGCACTACTACTCGGTCGTGCTCACCGACACCGGCACCGGAATCGTGCACGAGGTGATGGGGGCGACCCTCGACCTCGCGGACGGTCTCGTGATCGTCGCCGGTCTCAGCGTCGACGAGGCGCGCCTCGCGAGCGAGACGCTTACGTGGCTCGAGACCAACGGATACGCAGATCTCGTGCGCCGTGCCGTCGTCGTCATCAACGCGTCCCGTCCGGGCGCGTCCGCCGTGAGGGAAGCCGAGCTCGAGGCGCACTTCCGCTCCCGTGTGCGCGACGTCGTGCGGGTGCCCTACGACCCGGCCATCGCCGTCGGCGGACCGATCTCCTTCCGCGAGCTGCTGCCCGCCACCCGTCAGGCCGCGCGCCTGCTCGCCGCATCGGTCGTCGAGGGGCTGCGGTCGGTCTCGAAGGTCGCCTGAACCGTGGCGGTACGAGGCATCCGGGTCTTCGGCGACCCGGTTCTGAAGAGCGTCAGCGCGCCCGTCGGCGAGATCGACGAGGGCACCGAGGCGCTCGTGCGCGACCTGATCGACACCGTGCAGCTGCCGGGGCGGGCGGGGGTCGCCGCGCCGCAGATCGGTGTCGGCGTGCGGGCGTTCAGCTACAACGTGGACGGCGAGATCGGCTACGTGCTCAACCCGGTGCTCGTGGAGGTGGCGGGGGAGCCCGTGCTGACCGGCGAGGGGTGCCTGTCCGTGCCGGGCTTGTGGCACGACGTGCTGCGCTATCCGCACGCGAAGGTCGTCGGCATCGGGCTCGACGGCGCCGAGATCGTGCTCGAGGGCGACGGTCTCATGGCCCAGGCGCTGCAGCACGAGACCGATCATCTCGACGGCATGCTCTATCTCGACCGGCTCGAGCCGACCACCCGCCGGGTGGCGATGCGCGAGATCCGCGAGAGCGACTGGTTCTGACGCTTTCGGTCAGTGGTCGCTCCCGCGGATCGGATGCCGCGTCCCGCCGCGTCAGCGCAGTGAGACGTTGGTGGTGTTGACGGGCACCTCGTAGAGAGCGCGGATCTCGTCGGCGAAGTCCGAGAGGATCACGTTGCGCTTGATCGAGAGCTTCGGCGTGAGGTGTCCGCTCGCCTCGGTCCACTCGGTGGGCAGGATCGTGAACTTGCGGATCGACTCGGCCCGCGAGACGCCCTGGTTCGCCCGGTCGATCGCCTTCTGCACCTCGTCGCGCACCTTGGGGTTCTCGGCGGCCTGTGCGAGCGTGAGGTCGGTCGGAAGTCCGTTGTTCGCGGCCCACGTCGGCAGCATCTCGGGGTCGAGGGTGACGAGTGCGGCGATGAACGGCTTCTGATCGCCGACGACGACGACCTGGCTGACCAGGATGTTCGCCCGGATGGGGTCTTCGAGTGCGGCCGGCGCCACGTTCTTGCCGCCCGCCGTGACGATGATCTCCTTCTTGCGGCCGGTGATCTTCAGGAAGCCGTCGGCGTCCAGTTCACCGATGTCGCCCGTGCGGAACCACTCGCCGTCGAACGCCTCGGCGGTCGCCTCGGGGTTGCGCCAGTACTCCTTGAACACGTCGATGCCGCGCACCTCGATCTCGCCGTCCTCGGCGATGCGCACGCCGACTCCCGGGAGCACGGGGCCGACCGTGCCGATCTTGATGCGGTCGGGGGTGTTCACGGTGGCGGGGGCGGTGGTCTCGGTGAGTCCATACCCCTCGAGGATCTTCACGCCGAGCGCGGCGAAGAAGTAGCCGAGCCGCTCGCCGAGGGGCGCCGACCCCGAGATGGCGTACTGGATGTTGCCGCCCATGCGCTCACGCAGCTTCGCGAAGACGAGGCGGTCGAAGAGACGGAACTTCACCCGCAGCGAGAACGGGATCTTCTCTCCTGCCTGACGAGCCTTGGCGTACTGGATGCCGACGGCCGCCGCGGCGCGGAAGATCTTGCCCTTGCCGCCCGACTCGGCGACCTGCTCGGCCGAGTTGTAGACCTTCTCGAACACGCGGGGGACCGCGAGCAGGAACGTGGGCTTGAACGAGCCGAGCGCGTCGATGAGCTTCGAGGTGTCGGGCTGGTGGCCCGTCTTCACGCCGGCGTGGATGTTGATCACCGAGATGAACCGGGCGAACACGTGTGCGGTCGTGATGAACAGCACGGTCGAGGCGCCCTCGGTCGTGACCACGTTCTCGAGCGACTGGGTCGCGTTGCGGGCGAGCTCGACGAAGTTGCTGTGCGTGAGCACGCAGCCCTTCGGGCGGCCGGTCGAGCCGGATGTGTAGATGAGGGTGGCGATGTCGGAGCCGACGGCGAGGCCGCGGCGGCGCTCGATCTCCTCGTCGGCGACGCCGGCGCCCTCGCGGCGGAGGGTGTCGAGCGCGCCCTTCTCGATCTGCCAGGTGGCGCGCACGAGGGGGAGGTCGCCGGCGATCTCGTCGAGCTTTGCCTGATGATCGGCGGACTCGACGAGGCAGGCGATCGCCTCCGAGTTGGACAGGATCCATTGGATCTGGCTCGCCGAGCTCGTCTCGTAGATCGGCACCATGACTGCGCCCGCGTAGAAGAGGGCGAAGTCGACGAGTGTCCACTCGTAGGTCGTCTTCGCGAGGAAGCCCACCTTCTCGCCGGGCTGGATGCCCACGGCGACGAATCCCTTCGCGAGCTCGACCACCTGGCGGCGGAACTCCGCGGTGGCGATGTCGCGCCACCCGCCGGATCCGTCGGGTACGGCGAACAGGGCGCCCTTCGGGTCCTTGGCGACCCGCTGCTCCAGCAGGTCGGTGATGTTCGCGTCGGGGTCCGGGGTGACCAGCGGAGGGGTGTAGACCTCGGCCGTTGCGGCGACAGTGCTCATGGCGGCAGCTCCTTCGATACCGGTTGCTCGTGCTGAAACTCAGTCTACATTTGCGCGAGACCGAGTCTCACTGACACGGGCGGCACGATCGGGGGGATGCGCTCGCTTGTAGACTGCTTCCCCTGAGCGTACGCGAAGGGATCCCGCGTGTTCTATTGGTTCATGAAGTACGTGGTGATCGGTCCGGTCATCAAGGCGATCTTCCGACCCTGGGTCGTGGGCCGCAGCAACATCCCCGCACGCGGCGCGGCCATCCTGGCGAGCAACCACCTCTCGTTCGCCGATTCGATCTTCCTGCCGCTCATGATCGACCGCCCGATGAGCTTCCTCGCCAAGAGCGACTACTTCACGGGCAGAGGTCTGAAGGGGTGGGCGACGAAGATGTTCTTCAAGGCCACCGGGCAGATCCCGATCGACCGATCGGGCGGCAAGGCATCCGAGGCATCCCTCAACACCGGTCTCCAGGTGCTCGGGCGTGGAGACCTGCTCGGCATCTACCCCGAGGGCACCCGCAGTCCGAACGGAATCCTTTACCGGGGTCGCACCGGAATCGCCCGCATGGCGCTCGAAGCCGGGGTGCCCGTCATCCCCGTCGTCATGGTCGACACCGACGCGATCCAGCCGATCGGGCGGCGAATTCCGCGCATCGGGCGTGTAGGGGTCGTCATCGGCGAGCCCCTCGACTTCACCCGGTTCGCCGGGCTGTCGGACGACCGCTACGTGCTTCGATCGGTCACGGACGAGATCATGGTGGCGCTGCAGCGCATCGGCGGCCAGCGCTACGACGACGTCTACGCGTCGGCGGTGAAGGAGCGCCTCGAGCAGGCCCGCAACACGGAGCCGGTCACCTCGGGCGCGCCACTAGACTGAGCGGATGCTCCAGCAGCTCGACGCCCTCGATCAGTGGCGTTCGCTTCCCATCAAACAGCAGCCGTCCTGGCCCGACGCCGATGCCGTCGCCGCGGTCTCGGACGAGATCGCGTCGCTGCCTCCACTCGTGTTCGCCGGTGAGGTCGACCTCCTGCGCGAGCGTCTCGCGCGGGCGGCATCGGGCAACGCCTTCCTCCTGCAGGGCGGCGACTGCGCCGAGACGTTCGCGGGGGCGACGGCCGACCAGATCCGCAACCGCATCAAGACGGTGCTGCAGATGGCGGTCGTGCTGACGTACGGCGCCTCGATGCCGGTCGTGAAGATGGGCCGCATGGCGGGTCAGTTCGCGAAACCGCGATCGAGCGACGACGAGACCCGCGGCGGCGTGACACTGCCCGCCTACCGCGGCGACATCGTGAACGGCTACGACTTCACCGAGGCCTCCCGCATCGCCGACCCGCAGCGTCTGCTGAAGGGCTACCACACGGCCGCCTCGACCCTGAACCTCATCCGCGCGTTCACGCAGGGAGGCTTCGCCGACCTGCGCGAGGTGCACTCGTGGAACAAGGGCTTCGCGCAGAACCCGGCGAACCAGCGCTACGAGGGTCTCGCCGCCGAGATCGACCGCGCGATCAAGTTCATGGAGGCGGCCGGTGCCGACTTCGACGAGCTGCGCCGCGTCGAGTTCTACACGGGCCACGAGGGTCTGCTCATGGACTACGAGCGCCCCATGACCCGCATCGACTCCCGCACGGGCACGCCGTACAACACGTCGGCGCACTTCCTGTGGATCGGGGAGCGCACCCGTGATCTCGACGGCGCACACGTCGACTACTTCTCGAAGATCCGCAACCCCATCGGGGTCAAGCTCGGACCGTCGACCTCGACCGACACCGCTCTCGCGCTCATCGACAAGCTCGACCCCGAGCGGGAGCCCGGACGCCTCACCTTCATCACGCGCATGGGCGCGGGCAAGATCCGCGACGCGCTGCCGCCGCTGCTCGAAGCCGTGCGCGACTCGGGAGCGACCCCGCTCTGGGTCACCGACCCCATGCACGGCAACGGCATCACATCGCAGAACGGCTACAAGACCCGTCGCTTCGACGACGTGGTCGACGAGGTGCGCGGCTTCTTCGAGGCGCACCGCGCGGTGGGCACGTTCCCCGGCGGCATCCATGTCGAGCTCACCGGCGACGACGTCACCGAATGCCTCGGCGGATCCGAGCAGATCGATGAGGCCACCCTCGCGACCCGCTACGAGTCGCTGTGCGACCCGCGCCTGAACCACATGCAGTCGCTCGAGCTCGCGTTCCTCGTGGCCGAGGAGCTCGAGAAGCGCTGACTCTCGCGGAGAGACAGCGAGGGGGTGGATGCCGCGGCATCCACCCCCTCGTTCTGCGTCCTGGCGTTCCGCCGCTAGCCGGTCAGGCTGAGGACGAGGTTGATCTTGGTGCCCTTCGGCTGGGTGGTCGTACTGTCGGGGCCCTGCGACGTGACCTTCGCGATCGTCGGAACCGCATCCCAGTACAGGGCATAGGCGGGCACGAAACCGGCGGCCGTGAGGATGCGCTTCGCGTCCGCGAGGGTCTTTCCCGTCACATCGGGAACGGGGAAGAGCTGCGGACCCTTCGACACGACGAGGGTGACCGTGTCTCCCGGCGCCCAGTTCCCCCCGCCGCCGCGTTTGCCGATGCCGATCACGGTTCCCGATGCGATGGAGTCGCTGAACTCCTGAGCCGGGGTCGACGAGACCTGGAGGCCCACGCCGGTCAGGGCAGTCGTGGCATCCGTGATGCTCATGCCCGCGACATCCGGCACCGGCCCCTTCGACGCCGTGATCACCGCGGAATCTCCCTCGTGCACCGTGCAGCCGTTGCTGCAGTCGGTCGCCGATGAGGCACCGCGCGGTGTGACGGCGACGGACAGCACCGTATCGGGATCGTTCTGCGTGAACTGGTAGGCCGTCGCGCCGAGCGTGACGGTCGCCGCGGCGAAGGCCGACTGCGCGGTCGCAAGCGGCTGGCCCGCGAGAGCGGGGATGTCGTGGGGTTGGGGACCTTTGGAGACGAGCACGGTGACGGTGCTCTTCTTGTCGACGCGGGATCCCGCCCCCGGCTCCGTCGCGACGACGAGGCCGGAGGCGACGTCGATGCTGAACACATCGGATTCGACGGCCTGGAGCCCGTCCGCCCCGAGGGCGGTCGAGGCATCCGCGAACGTGAAATTCGTCAGATCGCGGATCGCGATCTTCGATCCCGGCCCGGCACCGAACCACCAGCCGGTTCCGCCCGCTGCGAGAGCGAGCACGAGAACGAGTGCGACGAGCCATCCGCCGCGGGAGGCGCGGCGGCGCGACCGGGCGCGCAGCAGCGCCGCATTGTCGATCGGCACGCCGCGGGCCGGCGTGAGCACGGCGGTCGCGGCGGGAAGCGCCTTCGTGACCTCGCCCGAGTCCAGCCCGTCGTACGCGACGGTCGGTCCGCCGACGGCGATCGCCCGCGCGACCTGGGGTGCGATGCCCAGTTGGGCCTCGATCTCGCGCAGCCGCGCGAGCATCTCACCGGCGTCGCGCGGACGCGCCTCCGGGTCGCGTTCGGTCGACCACAGCACGAGCTCATCGAGGGGCTCTGGCACGTCGGGGTTCTTCGCGCTCGGGCGAGGCACCGAATCGGTCGCGTGCTGGTAGGCGATCTGCATGGGCTGTTCGCCCTTGTACGGCTGCTCGCCGGTGAGCATCTCGTACAGCACGATGCCGAGCGCGTAGATGTCGCTGCGTGCATCCGCCGTTCCGCGGGTGACCAGCTCGGGTGCCAGGTAGGCGATGGTGCCGAGCAGCATCTGCCCCGACGCCGTGTTCGCGGTCGCCGCTCGGGCCAGCCCGAAGTCGCCGATCTTGATGCGGCCGTCCTCCGCGAGCAGCACGTTCTCGGGCTTCACGTCGCGGTGGATGATGCCCGACCGGTGGGCCGCCGCGAGTCCCGACAGGATGGCGTCCATGATCGTCACGACCTGCGCGACACCGATGCGGCGCTGATCCCGGATGAGCTCGCGCAGCGTCACCCCGGGCAGGTACTCCATGACGAGGTACGCCATGTCCTCGTCCTGCCCCTGGTCGAACACGTTCACCACGTGCGGGTCGGAGAGCCGGGCGGCCGAGCGCGCCTCTTGGATGAACCGACTCTGGAAGACCGCATCGTCGCTGAGGTGCCCGTGCATGACCTTCAGCGCAACACGTCGCTCCAAGCGCAGATCGGTGGCGACGTAGACCGTCGCCATCCCCCCCCGCGCGATGCGCGCGCGCACGCGGTACCGGCCGTCGACCAGACGGCCGATCAGCGGATCCGCGCGCTGGCCCGTATTCACGGATCGAGTCTACGGACGACGGCCTGGGAGCCCGGGGAACGGCTCGCCCCTGCGGGCGACCTGGTGTCGGTCAGCCGAGGGCCCGAAGCCACTGCGTCGCGGCGGACTCCCAGCGTCCGTAGCGGTCCGGGTAGGACGAGATCTGCACGGCCTGCGCGGCATCCGCGTATGTCATGCTCTGCCACCCCGGGATGTCGAGCAGGCCCCGAGTGAGCGGGCCGGAGGGCCCGTCGACGCCGAGGAAGAAGGCGCGGATCGCGTACACCGGCTCCGCAACCTGTGCCGCGGTGCCCCACCCGGTGCTCGGTCGTTGCTGGAAGAGCCCGCGTGAATCGCGATCGCCGCCGTCGAGGTTTCGCAGCCAGGACTCCTGCATCGCCGTGCCGAGGGCGATCGTGATGGCACGGTCGGGAACGCCCAGCTCTCGGCCGATGCGGATGATGAGTCTCGCGTTGGCGATCTGCTCCTCGTCGAGGCCGGTGGCTCCGGCATCCGTTGCGGGAATCGTCAGGCGCTGGCCGGGGTAGATGATGCTCGACCAGGTGAGTCCGTTCGCGCCGAGCAGGGCGACGACGGTCGTGTGCTGTCGGGCCGCGATCGCTGTGAGGGTGTCGCCGCGCTGTACGAGGTAGGTCTGTGCGGTCGGGGCGGGGGTCGCCGCCGTCGTCGTCGTCGTCGGGGCGACGGTTGCGGCGGGGGCGGGGAGCACGAGCACATCGCCGGGCCGGATGATCGACTGCCACCCCAGTCCGTTGGCCCGCAGTACGGCGCCGATGTCGAGACCGTGGCGTCGGGCGATCGCCCACACCGTGTCGCCGGCCCGCACCGTCACGGTGGCTTGGCCTGCCGCCGTCGTGGCCGCCGCGCGAGCCGCCGCCGCGACCGTGCCAGCGGCACGCGTGGCGTCGGGCAGCACGGGACCGGATGTCTCGCGCGGCTCCGCGGCCTGCGCAGGCTGAGGAGCGAGCGCGAGGGCGATGCCGCCGACGACGGCGGGGACCGCCCACCAGCGCAGGGGAGAGATCGTGGTCGTCGCGCGCCGAGGCGTCATGTCGTCCTCCTGCCTCCGCCGCCGTGAGGGGGCGAGATCGATCCACGGTCCCACGGGCTGGGACGAGAGTCAATCATCGGGACGGATGTGGCGTATGTGACAGCCGTCCGGGTCGCGGCCGCCTGTGCGCGGGGCGGACGGTGCGGCGGCCGCGAGCGGAATGCGATAGTGGACGAGTGACCGATGCAGCATCAGGACCCGCCACGACGGAATGGCTCACCCTTCCCGACCTCGCCGAGATGCTGGGTGAACCGCTCAGCCGCGTGCGTCGACTCCTCGACGAGAACGTCCTCCTCGGATCGCGGCGGAACGGGCCCCTCGCCGTGCCGGCTCTGTTCCTCGTCGACGGCGCGCCGCTCGCATCGCTGCGCGGCACGATCTTCGTGCTGCTCGACGCCGGCTTCAGCGCCGACGAGGCCATCGACTGGCTTCTCGCCCCCGAGGAATCGATCGGCATCGCCCCGATCGAGGCGCTGCGGGCGGGCCGGAAGAGCGAGGTGCGTCGGGTCGCCCAGACTCTCGCCTGACCTCGGGCGACCCCGCTCGCGGAAGACGTCAGGTCACGCGGTCGGCGGATGCCGCGGCCAGCGCGCGCAGCTCGTCGAGCGCGTCCACGCGCAACGGGGCCGCAGCGAGTGCCCGGTCGGCATCCGCGATGTAGCCGGCGATGAGCTCTTCCACCCGGTCGAGGGCGCCGGTGTCCACCAGCACCCGGCGCATGCGCTCCACGGTCGCGTCGTCGAGCGCCGGGTCGCCCAGCGTGGCGTCCAGTGCCGCGCGACCGTCGTCGTCGAGCGCCTCGCGTGCGAAGGCGACGAGCACGGTGCGCTTGCCTTCGCGCAGGTCATCGCCCGCCGGCTTGCCGGTCACGGAGGCGTCGCCGAACACGCCGAGCACGTCGTCACGCAGTTGGAACGCCATGCCGACCGGGTGTCCGAAGGCGGCCAGGGCGGCGCGCTGCGCGGTGTCGGCGTCTGCGAGGGAGGCGCCGATGAGGAGCGGCTGCTCGACGCTGTAGCGCGCGGACTTCAGCGAGGCCACCCGCAGGGCTCGTTCGGCGTGCGTGTCGGCGGGGGCGGTGATCCAGGCTGCCTCTTCGGCGATGTCGAGGAACTGGCCCACGGTGACCTCGCGGCGCATCTGCGCGTATTGCGCGCGGGCGCGCTGGGCCGTCGCTGCGGGCAGGCCCTCGAGTCCGGCTTCGACGAGGTCGTCACTGCCGGCGACGAGCAGATCTCCGAGCAGGATGGCGCCGTTCCGACCGAAGGCCTCGGCGTCGCCGGTCCAGCCGGATGCCGCGTGGGCGCCCGCCAGGGCGCGGTGCGCCGCGGGCTGTCCACGGCGTGTGTCGGAGTTGTCGATCACGTCGTCGTGCACGAGGGCGGCGGCATGGAACACCTCGAGCGCGGCCGCGACGGAGGTGGCGGCGTCCGCGCGCTCAGCGGTGCCGCCGCAGGCGCGGAACCCGGCGAGGAGGAAACGTGCGCGAAGCCGCTTCCCGCCGCGGAGGGCGCCGACCGCGACGTCGTGGAGAGTCTGCGCCTCGTCGCCCCACCCGCTCAGCTCCTCTGCCTGCGTGAGGAGGAACTTCTCCAGTCGCTGGGAAACCGCCGCGATCGCCTCCGTGCTGCTCGACACGGGCCTAGCCTAGTGATCGCCACGCCGCGTAGAATCGCGGTGACTTTCACCTACAGGGGGTTCCGATGCCTCTTTCCGAGCAGGAGCAGCGTCTTCTCGACGAGATGGAACGCCATCTCATGAGCAACGACGCCGATGTCGTCACGGCCGGCGGCGGTGCGCGTTCGCTGAGCTATCGCAACATCGTGATCGGTGTGCTCCTGTTCGTGGTCGGCCTCGGCGGTGTCGTCGCGGGTGTCTCGACCCAGCTCATCGTGATCGGCGTCATCGGCTTCGCTGTCATGCTCGCGGGGGTCATCCTCGCCGTGACTCCGACGCGAGCCGGGCGCGTGCGCGCGAGCCGTCCCTCGGCCGCCACCCCGCGACAGAGCGGGCGCTCCTTCATGGACCGCATGAACGATCGATGGGATCGCCGCCAGCAGGGCAGCTGATCCCGATCCACTGAAACACCGACCCGCGAGGGTCGGTGTTTTTTTGTGCCCGCAGATCGGATGCCGCACACGTCCGGCGATGCCGCTGTCGACGCCGGGGGAGTGCTCGCCCATATCGAGGCCGAATTGGGTAGTGAAGTGGAGGACAGTGGAGTAAAGTGGGGCAAAATTCTTCGCTGGCCGGACGAAGGGGGTGCCGCTCCGATGCTTCTCGGCACCCACACGCCCAAACTCGACGAGAAGGGCCGCGTGATCCTCCCCGCAAAGTTCCGCGACGACCTCGGGGCGGGAGTCGTGATCACCCGCGGACAGGAGCGCTGCCTGTACGTCTTCGCCGAGGTCGAGTTCGAGCGCATCCACGAGCGCATCCGGGAGACGCCGCTCACGAACAAGCAGGCGCGCGACTTCCTTCGCATGTTCCTGTCGGGCGCGAGCGCGGAGAAGCCCGACGGACAGAACCGCATCACCGTGCCGCCGCACCTGCGCACGTACGCCGGACTCGAGCGTGAGCTCATCGTCACCGGCGTCGGCGCTCACGCCGAGATCTGGGACGCCGCCGCGTGGAACGCCTACGCGGAGGCCAACGAGTCGAGCTATGCCGAGTTGGAGCAGGAGGTGATCCCGGGCCTCTTCTGAGCCCCAGGCCGCGATCCCCACCCGCCTCTCCCTGGCGCACTTCCCCGGTGCCAGGTCGACGCGGTTGGGAATCGGGGTCGGGGGACCGGCCCCGCAGACATGGACCTCCGCGACATCCACACCCCCGTCATGCTCGAGCGCTGCCTCGAGCTGCTCGCGCCTGCGCTCCAGGCCGACGCGCCGGTCGTCGTCGACGCGACGCTCGGCATGGGCGGTCACGCCGAGGCGCTCCTCGAGCGCCACCCGCGCGTGCGCCTGGTCGGTCTCGACCGGGACACCGACGCACTCGCGATCGCCGCCGAACGCCTGGCACCCTTCGCCGACCGCGTCATCTTCGTCCACACGGTCTACGACGGCCTCCCCGCGGCCCTCGCCGCGAACGGCATCGCACGCATCGATGGTGCGCTGTTCGACCTCGGCGTCTCCTCGCTGCAGCTCGACGAGGTCGACCGCGGCTTCGCCTACGCGCGGGACGCGCCCCTCGACATGCGCATGGATCAGTCCGCCGGCGCCACCGCGGCCGATGTGCTGGCCGGCTACGGCGAAGGCGACCTCCGCCGCATCTTCGAGCGCTACGGCGAGGAGAAGCTCGCCGGACGCTACGCGCGCGCGATCGTCGCCGCGCGTGCCGACGCGCCCATCGATCGCTCCGGACGGCTCGTGGACATCCTGCAGGCCGCGACGCCGGCTGCGCTCCTGAATGCGGGGCACCCCGCGAAGCGGGTGTTCCAGGCCCTGCGGGTCGAGGTCAACAGCGAGCTCAGCGTGCTCGAGCGCGCGATTCCATCCGCTCTCGATGCGCTGCGTGTCGGCGGACGCCTCGTGGTGATGTCGTATCAGTCGCTCGAGGATCGGCTCGTCAAGCGTGTGTTCGCCGAGGCATCGACATCGACCGCGCCGCGGGGGCTCCCGGTCGAGCTCGAGGAGTTCGCCCCTCGATTCCGTCTGCTCGTGAAGGGGGCCGAGCAGGCGTCCGACGCCGAGCGCGCCCGCAACCCTCGTTCCGCACCCGTGCGCCTGCGCGCCGTCGAGAGGATCCGTGACGCCGCATGAGCACCGCCACCGTCGCGCCGGTCGCGCATCCCCACCTGCTCGACGAGGACCTCCTCGTCTCCACCCCCCGCCCGCTCCGCGTCGTCGCGCCGGCGCGACGACGCCGGCCGCGAGTGGCCTATGCCGTGGTCGCCGTCATCGGGGCGCTGCTGATCGCCGGCGCTCAGATGGGACTGTCCATCCTGACCACGCAGTCGACCTTCGACATCTCGTCAGTGGCGCAGCAGCAGCGCACGCTCAACCTGCAGAAGCAGGTGCTCAACGACAAGATCACGGGTCTCACCTCGCCCCAGTACCTTGCGGCGAACGCCGCGGCACTCGGCATGGTCACCGGCCAGAGCCCCAGCTACCTGCGGTTGAGCGACGGCGCGGTTCTCGGACCGCAGCGCGCATCGAACGCGACATCCTCCCTCGACGCTCTCGGCAACGGCTCGGTGCCGAACGCCCTCATCGCCACGACGCCGCTCGTCAGCAACGCGCAGGCGACGATCAACGGAGCCATCGCGCCCACGCCGGACCCGGCCGCCTCTGCGGCGGCTGCGAATCCGGCGACACCCCCCGCGCTGACCGACGGGCTGCCGACCCCGGCCACACACTGAATCCATGACGTCCCGCAACAGCCGCAGCACGCGGCGTCGCACCGTCGTCGGCTTCGCGATCGTGCTCGCCGTGCTCGCCGTCTTCACGGTCCGGCTCGTCGACATCCAGGTCGTCAACGCGGATGCGAACGTGCAGCAGGCCATGACGCTCGGCTACGGCGTCGAGCGCACCGTCAACGGCACCCGCGGCTCGATCGTCGACATGAACGGGAACGTGCTCGCCGGCACCGTGACCCGCTACGACGTGCAGATCGACCCGAGCACGACCAGCTCGACCGTGTCGCAGAAGCAGTCGGACGGAACGACGGCGAGCATCGGCTGGTCGGCCGCCGCCGCCCAGATCGCGTCGATCCTGGGCAAGACCCCGGCCGACGTCGAGAAGGTGGTCAGCGACGCGCTCGCTGTCAACCCGAAATCGCAGTACGCGATCCTCGCGAAAGCCGTCGACACCGATGCGTACACCAAGCTCTCCGCTCTCGGGCTGCCCTACCTCTCCTTCCCGACCCACCCCGTGCGCACCTACCCCGACGGTGCGGTCGCCGGCAACCTCGTGGGATTCGTCGGCTCGGACGAGCAGGCACTCGCCGGTCTCGAGCTCTCGCAGCAGTCGTGCCTGCAGCAGACGAACGGCGTCGTGCGCTATCAGCGCGGCAAAGACGGTGTCATGATCCCGGGTACGGAGGAGACGACACCCGCCGTGGACGGCGGCACCGTCACTCTCACGATCGATCGCGATCTGCAGTGGTACATGCAGCAGCTCATCGCCGAACAGGTGCAGAAACGCGCCGCCGTCAGCGGAACGATCACCGTGGTCGACATCAAGACCGGCGACATCCGTGCGGCCGCGGAGTACCCGACGGTCGACCCGAACAACATCAACGCGACCGCGCCCGAGTACTGGCGCAGCCACATCTTCACCGACACGTTCGAACCCGGCTCGACCTTCAAGGCCCTCACCGCCTCGATGCTCATCGATTCGGGCACCTCGACCGCCACCTCGACGGCATCGGTTCCCGGACGCATCACCTTCCCGAACGGGGCGACGGTGGTGGATGACTCGAACCACCGCACGGAGCTGTACACGCTCGCCGGAGTGCTGATGGACTCCTCGAACGTCGGTGCGTCGATCCTCGGATCCCAGCTCGCCCCCGATGTGCGCTACGGCTACCTGCAGAAGTTCGGCATCGGACAGGGCAGCGCCGTCGGCTTCATCGGCGAGGCGAAGGGCGATCTGCCGCCGGTGAGCGCCTGGGACCGGCAGAAGATCTACGACACGACCTACGGCCAGGGCCTCACCACGACCGTCCCGGAGCTGCTCACCGCCTACATGGCGATCGCCAACGGCGGCGAGAAGATCCCGCTGAAGCTCGTGCAGTCCTGCACGGCGTCCGATGGCACCGTCACCACCCCGGCCGAGCCGGCCGCGACCCGGGTCATGAGCACGGATGCCGCTCAGCAGGTCACCGACATCCTCGAGAACGTCGCGACCCAGGGCCCGCTCGCCAAGGCCGTCTCCATCCCGGGGTACGTCCTCGCGTTCAAGACCGGAACCGGTCAGCAGTACGACGCCGCGACCGGCGGCTACAAGGTCGGCGCGTACTTCACGACCCTGATCGGGTTCGCCCCCGCCGACAACCCCCAGTACCTTGTCGCGATTACCCTGAACGAGCCCCAGACGATAACCTCGTCGGCGGCCAACGCAGAAGGGTTCCAGAAGGCGATGACCCAGGTTCTGAAGACCTACCGGGTGCTCCCCGACGACGCGCAGCCGGTCACGCTGCCCAAGTTCGGCTGAGCGGATGATCGCGCTCACCCTCGGCGAGATCGCCGACGTCCTGCATGGCCGCCTCGTGACGGCCGCCTCCGACGCCGCTGACACGGTGGTGTCCGGGCTCGTCGACACCGACTCCCGCCAGATCGCACCCGGCGACATCTTCGTCGCCAAGCCCGGCGAGACCACCGACGGTCATCTGTTCGTCGACGCCGCGGTCGCCGCGGGCGCGGCGCTCGCCATCGTCGAGCGGGAGGTGGCGGCATCCGTCTCCCAGATCGTCGTCGCCGACGTCGTCGTCGCCCTCGCCGAACTCGCCCGCGAGGTCGTCGGGCGCGTGCGGGCGGCGGGGGATCTGCGGATCGTCGGCATCACCGGATCCAACGGCAAGACCACGACCAAGAACATGCTCGCCCGCATCCTCGAGGCCGAAGGGGAGACCGTCGCGCCGCGCGCGTCGTTCAACAACGAGGTCGGTGCACCGCTGACGATGCTGAGGGTGACGGCGGGCACGCGGTTCCTCGTGAGCGAGTTCGGTGCCAGCGGACCGGGCGAGATCGCCCGACTCGCGGGGCTGGTCACCCCCGACGTGGTCGTCGAGCTCATGGTCGGCATGGCCCACGCGGGCGGTTTCGGTGGCATCGAGGCGACCTTCATCGCGAAATCCGAGCTCGTCCACGCGATGCGCGGCGGCGGCGTCGCCGTGCTGAACCGCGACGACGAGCGGGTGCGCCGCATGGCGCCGATCGCCCTCGAGAAGGACGGCGAGGTGCGCTGGTTCGGCCACTCCGCAGAGGCTGACGTGCAGGCGACGGATGTCTCGGTCTCCGCGTCCGGCACCGCCTTCACCGTGCACGCCGGAGGAGAGGCGCTGCCGGTCCGGCTGCGGGTGCTCGGCGCCCACCACGTCAACAACGCCATCGCCGCGATCGCGGCGGCCGGCGCGCTCGGTGTCGAGCTCGCGGCATCCATCGCCCGCCTCGAGACCCTCGAGCTCGCAGAGCGCTGGCGCATGCAGCCGCTCGGCTCGGACCGTGTGCGCATCATCAACGACGCCTACAACGCGAGCCCCGACTCGATGGTCGCGGCTCTGCGCACCCTCGCCCAGATCACCGGCGAGGGCGAGCGCACAGTCGCGGTTCTCGGCGCGATGAGCGAGCTCGGCGAGTACGCCGGCGAGGAGCACGACCGCATCGGCGAACTCGCGGTGCGACTGCGCATCCAGCGGATCGTGATCGTGGGTGCCGCCGCCCGACGGATGTTCCTCGCCGCCGTGGCGGAGGGGTCGTGGAGCGACGAGGCCGTGTTCTTCGCGACCGCCGACGAGGCCTACGACTACCTGCTCACCGAGCTCCGCGACGGCGACCGCGTGCTCGTGAAGTCGTCGAACTCGGCGGGTCTGCGATTCTTGGGCGACCGTCTGGGAGAATCGTTCTCGTGAGATCCCTGCTGACTGCCGCCGCACCTTCATGAAGTCGTCGATGAACCCGACCACACCGAAGCCGACCATCATCCAGATCACCAGGAGCCCGGAGATCGTCGGCGGATTCCG
>NZ_MEGA01000016.1:0-51585 GCF_001725695.1 Microbacterium sp. SCN 71-21 | reverse complement strand
GAGGTTCCACACCATCAACACCGCCGACGCCGCCGTCATCACCAGCACGGCGGCCCACACGGGCCACGGCTCGGTCAGCAGCCGCCGCAGCCGCACCCGCGGAACGCGGTCAGGGGGGGCAACGGCACGCACGAAAACCCACTCTGTCGTTAGCGTCTGCGCAAGTTCTGCCCGCACCCTATGCGCGAGCCGTGTGCTCGCCGAGCGGCACGCTGCGCCGCGGGCGAGGCGGTCCACGCTCCCCAGCGAGCGGTCCGCGACGGCGCTCGCAAGGAGCACGAGCGCGGCGACGACCATGACCGTCGCGAGCCCGCGCAGCCCCGCGTCATCCGCACGCACCGGGAAGAAGAGCCCGGATGCCGCAGCCGCGAGGATCGCCCCGAGATACATGAACGTGCGCAGCAGCCCCGACGATGCTCCGATGCGGACGGGGTCGGCCTGGTGGAACAGGGCGTTCTGCACGGCGAGGTTCACCAGGCCCTGCGGGATGCCGATGATGACGCCGATCGCAGCGAGATACCAGAGCGGGCTCGCGCTCGTCGCGAACAGCAGCATGCCGCACGCGACGAGCTGCGCCGCGGCGCCCACGATCAGCTTCGCGCGCACCTCGGCGCGCCGCCCGGTGAGCGAAGCCACCGCGATGCCGACCACGAACGTCGGCAGCAGCAGCAGACCCGTCGCGGTCGGGTCGAGCCCGCGGTCGTCCTCGAGCCACTGGGTGTACCCGTAGAGGAACGCGTACGACACGACCGCGGCGAGCACCGCGCGCCCGAACGTCACGATGAGCGGCACGTTCCCGGCGAACACCCGCACGTCGATGAACGGTTCGCGTGCGCGCAGCTCGCGCCAGGCGAACAGGCATGCCGCGGCCACCGCGACCCCGAGCAGCCACAGCGTCGAGACCGCCGGCGCCATGAGGAAGAACAGCAGCGTCACGAGGGTGGCCGTGAACAGTGCGATGCCGAGCAGGTCGAACGGGCGGCGCTGCGACGCGGCATCCGCTCTGCGCGGCTCGCGGGGCAGCGTGACGGCTCCGAGCACGAGGCACGCGAGGGAGAGGGGGATGTTGACCGCGAACGTCGCCCGCCACCCGCCGAGGCCGATCAGCAGCCCGCCGAGGGTGGGCCCGATGACGGCGACCGTCTGCGTCGAGACGGAGAGCACCGTCAGCACACCGGCGGGCGAGGCGATGCCGGCGCGGTCGCTCTCGCGTCGGATCAGCGACATGGCCGACGGGTATCCGGCGCAGGTGCCGAATCCGAGGATGACCCGCGCCACGACGAGCACCCAGAGGGCGGGCGCAAGCATGCCGATGATCCCGGCGATGCCGGTGAGCGAGACGCCCACGAGGTAGACCGGCCGGGGGCCGAACCTGTCGACGAGGCGACCGACGACCGGCTGACCGATCGCCGTGGCGACGTAGAGCGCCGAGACGAGCCAGGCTGTCTGGGCCGCGGGGGCGCCGAAGGCCAGCGCGATGGGCACGAGCGCGACGGCGATGATCGACGAGTTGATGGGGTTGAGGATCGCACCGAGCATCATCGACGGCAGCAGCCGACGGTCGAAGCGGTCGGCCGGCGGGCGACGCCGCCCGGCGGGTGCGGCGACGGCGCCGGTCACCGGTCGGCGACCCGGTCGAGCACGGCCGCGGCGCGGATCAGCAGCTGGCGTTCCTGCTCGGTGCAGACCTCGTCGAGTCGTCCGACGATCCACTCGCCGCGGGCGGCGCGGTTGCCCTCCTCGACCTCGGCCCCGGCGGCGGTCAAAGTCACGACCTGCCGTCTGCCGTCGGTCGGGTCGGGGGTACGCGAGATGAGTCCGCGCTGCTCGAGCGCCACGAGCGTCGCGGCCATCGACTGCGGACGGATGCCCTCGAGCTGGGCGAGACCGGCGGCAGTCGCGGCCTCTCCCTTGCTGAGCCGCACGATGACAGATGCCTGGCTGGGCGTGATGTCGTCGTCCGTGGCGACCTCCTGCATGCGCCGCCGCAGCCGACCGAACGCGACCCGGATGTCCTGGGCGGCGGTCACGGCGGAGGCGGAGTGCGCAGTCATATTCGACAGTCTAGCCTGATCAGTTTGACCTGACCAGTTTCGCCTGTTTATCGTGTGGTCATGACGACCTCACGCCCCGCCCTCCTGCTGATGGACTTCCAGCCCGCGATCGTCGCCCGCGGCGGGAGCCCCGAGATCTTCGCCGCCGCACGCACCGCCCTCGACGCGGCCCGCAGCCAGGGCATCCCGGTGTTCTTCGTGCGCGTCGCATTCCGGCCCGGCTTCCCCGAGGTGCCGCAGAGCAACGTCGCCTTCACCGCCCTCGCCGCCGCCGCCGGCGACGCGCTCACGGAGCAGAGCCCCGCGACGCAGATCATCGCCGAGCTCGCACCACTGCCGAGCGAGCCCATCGTCACCAAGCGCCGCTACAGCGCCTTCACCGGCAGCGACCTCGACGTGCTGCTGCGTGGGCAGGGCGTCACGCACCTCGTGCTCGCGGGCATCTCGACCAGCGGGGTCGTGCTCTCGACCTTCCGCCAGGCGTTCGACCTCGACTACGGCCTCACCGTGCTCTCCGACGCGAGCGGCGACGGCGACCCCGAGCTCTCCGACCTGCTACTCACCCGCGTCTTCCCCCGCCAGGGCACCGTCGTCACCGCAGCCGAATGGGCCGCCGGCCTGGAGTGAGCACGGGCGCGATCAGCGCGCGCGCAGCACACCAGGGTCGATGCGGGCGGCGAAGCGGGTGACGTCGAGGCGCCCTCTCAGCGCACGCGCAACACACCCGCATCGATTCGGGCGGTGAAGCGGGTGACGTCCCCGATCTCCTCACCGTCGATCTCGAAGGCGCGCGGCTCGGCGAGGGTGATCTCGATGCGGGTCGCCTGCACGTGACGCATCGTCTCCGTGCTCACGGCGTCGTCGGAACCCCCGAACACGCGACGCAGACCGTTGTCCCACACCACGGTCTTCAGGTTCGCCGCCCACTCGAGCATGCCGGTCGCGCTGACGGCGAGGAGGTCGAGCGTGCCGTCATCGGGTGCCGCGTCAGGCAACAAGGTGATTCCGCCCTGGATGGTGCCGCAGTTGCCGATCAGCACGGTGTGGGCGGATGCCTCGACCGCCTCCCCACCGTCGACGACCGCCGTCACCCCGACCAGCTCCGTCGCCGAGATCGCACGGCCCATCGCCTCCACGTAGGCGAGCCATCCGGCGCGCTTCTTCAGGTCGTCGCTGGTCTCGGCGAGCATGTGGGCATCGAGTCCGAAGCCCACCATCACGACGAACCCGTGGGTCTCGATCGCTCCGTCACGGTCGATGTCGACCCAGCCGAGGTCGATCTGCCGGGCAGATGCCTCGACGGCCCGGGTGAGCGCAGCCTTCACGCTGCCGAGCGGCACCCCGAGGTTGCGCGCCAGCAGGTTCCCGGTCCCCCGCGGCACGATGGCGAGCTCGGTGTCCGTACCCGCGAGCACCTCCGCGACAGCTCGAACGGTGCCGTCGCCGCCGGCGGCGATCACCAGCGTGCAGCCGTCGGCGAGCGCCGCGCGGGCGGGCCCCTGACCCGGGTCATCCGGAGTCGTCTCGAACCACGAGGCATCCGTCACACCGACCGCGGCGAGCGACTTCTCGAGCTGCTCGCGCTCGATCTTGCTGGGATTGAACACGATTCCGATGCGCGCGGGGGTCACACGCCCATTCTGTCTGGTCAAATCACCGACGGGAGGCGGATAATACGTGCCATGCCCCGCCCCGGATACTCGGCGATCTCCAGCTTTTCGCGCGTGCGCATCCTGCACCTGCTGCAGGAGAGCCCCCAGCGCACCATCAGCGACCTGTGTGAGATCACGGGCCTGCATCCGAACACGGTGCGCGAGCACGTGCAGCGGCTGATCGACGGCGGGTACGTCGTGCCCGAGGTCGAGAAGCGCACGACGCGCGGCCGCCCTCGCGTGCTCTACTCGGCCGCCGATGGCGTGCAGGACTGGAGCCCGATCGCCGCCCGCAAGGCGCGCGACGCTGCCGAGCGCGGCGACCTGATGCGGCGCGTCATGCCCTGGACCGACGATCACGCCCTCGAGAACGACGCCGTGCACCAGCTCGACGCGCTCGTGGAGGACCTCGGCGACGCCGGCTTCGACCCGGTCGTCGACCAGCACCAGCTCACCGTCGACCTGAGCCCGTGCCCACACTCGGGCTCGGAGAGCGGAAACCGCTCCGTGCTGTGCGCCGTGCACCTCAACCTCATGGACGGCGTCCTCGCGCAGGCACGGGGACCGCTGCGGGTCGAGGGCATGGCCCCGACGTGCAACCCGCACGACTGCGTCGTGCACCTGACCCGCTGAGGTCGGCGCACCCGCACGCGGCCGTCAGCCGCCGATCGCGTTCATCCCGCGCTGCGGCTGCACGAACCCGGGTTCGTCGATGCCGTGCGAACGCCGCTTTCCCGCGACGCACGCGCGCAGCACCTCGTCGATGTCTCCGACCGCGCCGCCGCGCAGCACGGGCACGAGGTCGTACTCTGACCGCGAGAACAGGCAGTTGCGCAGCTGACCGTCGGCGGTCAGTCGCAGTCGGTCGCACCCCGCGCAGAACGGCGCAGTCACGGAGGCGATGACCCCGACCGATGCCGGACCGCCATCGAGCAGGAAGCGCTCAGCGGGGGCGTGCTCGCGCTCGCCCGCCGGCACGAGCCGCCAGCGCTCACCGAGCGCGGCGAGGATCTCCTCGCGGGTGACCAGCTGCGCGCGGTCCCACGTGTGCGAGACATCCAGAGGCATCTGCTCGATGAAACGCAGCTCAGCCCGGATCGAGAGCGCGAACTCCACCAGCTCGACCAGCTCGTCGTCGTTGACGCCCCGCATGGCGACGGCGTTCAGCTTCACCGGGGCGAGAGCGGATGCCGCCGCCCCCCGCACGCCCGCGAGCACCTCGTCGAGGCGGTCTCGACGAGTGAGGGCGGCGAAGCGATCGCGGCGAAGGGTGTCGAGCGAGATGTTGACGCGGGCAAGCCCGGCGTCGATGAGCTCGGGGAGACGCCGGTCGAGCCCGATGCCGTTCGTCGTCATCGCGACTTCGACCGGTCCCCCGGGCCCTTCGAGCACCGACAGGCGGGAGACGATCTCCGCGAGGTCGCGGCGCAGCAGCGGCTCCCCGCCCGTCAGGCGCAAGGTGTTCACGCCGGCGGCGACGGCCACCGTCGCCACCTGCACGATCTCGTCCACGGTGAGGATGCTCTCGCGCGCGAGCCACTCGTTGCCCTGCTCCGGCATGCAGTAGGTGCAGCGCAGCGAGCAGCGGTCGGTCAGGGAGATCCGCAGGTCGCTGTGCACCCGGCCGTGGGTGTCGACGAGCGGCGCGATCATGTCTCGAGGCTAATGCCGCGGCATCCACCCGGGACGCGATCGGCCCCGAGCGCGGGCCAAAGGATCAATTATTCACGGCGAAACTCCACGGGCCTCACGGGAGCAAGCTGGGAGACTCCTTAGTGAGCCGAGACACGGCTCCGCCGGCCACGCCGACGCGCTGTGCACCCTCTGTAGGAGGCGACTTTCCATGGATCTTCTCGATCCGCTCGCACTGGCCCGCTGGCAATTCGGGCTCACGACGCTCTACCACTTCCTCTTCGTTCCGCTGACGCTGGGCATGGGCCTGGTCGTCGCCATCTTCCAGACGACCTGGGTGCGCACCGGCAACGTGCGGTGGCTGCAGCTGACCCGACTGTTCGGAAGCCTGTTCCTCATCAACTTCGCGATGGGCGTCGTCACCGGCATCGTGCAGGAGTTCCAGTTCGGCATGAACTGGTCGGACTACTCGCGCTTCGTGGGCGACGTCTTCGGCGCCCCGCTCGCGTTCGAGGGTCTGCTCGCGTTCTTCCTCGAGGCGACGTTCCTCGGGCTCTGGATCTTCGGCTGGGACCGCCTGCCGAAGAAGCTGCACCTCGCGACGATCTGGATCGCGTGGGCGGGCGCCAGCATCTCGGCGTACATCATCCTCGCGGCCAACGCGTGGATGCAGAACCCGGTCGGCTACACGATGTCCGCCGACGGCAAGCGCGCCGAGATGACCGACTTCTTCGCAGTGGTCACCAACAGAGTGGCTCTCGCGACCTTCCCGCACACGATGTTCGCGTCGTTCATGTTCGCGGCCGGCGTCGTGATCGCCGTCGCCGCGTGGCACCTGTCGCGCAAGCAGCACATCGACATCATGCGTCCGGCACTGCGGTTCGGGCTCTGGTTCATGATCGCCTCGTTCGTCGGCGTGTTCATCGCGGGCGATCTGCTGGGCCTCCAGATGGTGGCGACCCAGCCCATGAAGATGGCCTCCGCCGAAGCGCTGTACAACACGGCCTGCGGGGCGAATGCCTCGTTCTCCATCTTCTCGCTCGGCACACCAGACGGCACCCAGGAGATCTGGTCGCTGCGCGTGCCGTACCTGCTCGCGTTCCTCTCCGAGCACGACTTCACAGCGTGCGTGCAGGGCATCAACGACCTGCAGGCCCAGTACACGACGCAGTGGGGCCCCGGCGACTACACGCCCACCATCTGGATCACCTACTGGTCGTTCCGCTGGATGATCGGCTTCGGCGGACTCGCGGCCGTGATCTCGGCTGTCGGCCTCTGGCTCACGCGCAAGAACGCGAAGCGGCCCGTCCCGACGTGGGCGTGGAAGGTCGCGATCTGGAGCGCGCCGCTGCCGCTATTCGGCAGCCTCGTCGGCTGGATCTTCACCGAGATGGGACGGCAGCCCTGGATCGTGTTCGGCCTGATGAGAACCGCGAACGGCGTCTCGCCCAATGTGCCGGGCTGGACGGTACTGATCTCGCTGATCGCCTTCACCGCGATCTATGCCGCGCTCGCGGTCGTCGAGTTCCGCCTCATCGTCAAGACCGCGAAGGCCGGCCCGTTCCCGATCCTCGGGGGCAAGTCCGGTGAGTTCGAGGGCGGCGAGAAGCGCGAGGCCGACGCCGACGACATCCACATCCCCACGACGGTCTACTGAGCGGAAAGGAACATCATCATGGACCTCTCATACCTCTGGTTCTGGATCGTCGGAGTGCTCTTCGTCGGCTACTTCGTGCTCGACGGCTTCGACTTCGGCGTGGGCATGTCCCTGCCCTTCCTCGGCAAGGACGACATCTCCCGTCGCCAGGTGATCAACACGATCGGCCCCGTCTGGGACCTCAACGAGACCTGGCTGATCGTGGCGGGCGCGTGCCTGTTCGCCGCCTTCCCGGAGTGGTACGCCACCCTGTTCAGCGGCTTCTACCTCGCGCTGCTGCTGATCCTGCTCTCGCTGATCCTGCGCGGCGTCTCGTTCGAGTACCGGCACCGCGGGGCATCCGAGAAGTGGAAGCGGCGCTTCGACACCCTCATCGTGATCGGCTCCGTGCTCCCCGCGCTCCTGTGGGGCGTCGCGGTCGCCAACATCGTGCAGGGGGTGCCGCTGGATGCCGACCACAACTTCACCGGGTCGCTTCTGACGCTGCTCAACCCCTACGGGCTGCTCGGCGGGGTCACCCTCGTGCTCGTCTTCTTCACCCACGGTCTCTACTTCGTTGCCCTGAAGACCGACGGTCAGGTGCACACCGACGCGAAGCGCCTCGCCACCAAGGCGGGTGTGGTCACGGTCGTGGTCGCGGCGGCGTTCCTCATCTGGACGATCGTCATGGCCGCCTCGAAGGGTGCCCCGGCGCTCGGGTTCGCGATCGCCGCCGCCGCGATCGCCGCGGTCGCCCTCATCGCGTCGATCCTGGCGAACCTTCGCGACAAGCAGGGCTGGGCCTTCACGTTCGGCGTATTGACCGTCGCGTTCGCGGTGCTGACCCTGTGGTTCTCGCTCTTCCCGAACGTGATGCCCTCCACCACCGACCCGGCGGGCACCCTCACGATCGAGAACGCGTCGAGCACGCCGTACACGTTGACGATCATGACCTGGGCGGCGTTCATCTTCCTGCCGCTCGTGCTGCTCTACCAGGGCTGGACGTACTGGGTCTTCCGCAAGCGCGTCACCCGCAGCTTCATCGAGAAGGCGGCGGCATCGGCACACTGACCGAGACCTCACCCACGCGGATGCCGCGGCCCCTCCCCGGGCCGCGGCATCCGTCGTCGTGGGCGAGGTGGTTTTGCCCGGCGGCGCTCGCAGGTGCCGTCCGGGCGCATGAGGCAGGATCGAAGACGTGACCCCCGACGGCCCGGCCGATCCCCCCGTGCGGCGGGGACCCCTGGATCCGCGTCTGCTGCGGTACGCGCGCGCGACCCGCGGGTTCCTCGCGGTGCAAGCGGCGATCGTGCTGGCGCAGAGCGGTGTGATCGTGGGGTTCGCATGGGTGGTCTCCCGCGCGCTCACCGGCGCGATCGGCGGTGCGCCGGTCGGCGAGCTGCTGTCGCTCGTCGCGGCGGGTGCAGCGCTCGTGCTGGTGCGCGGGGTGTTGATCGCGGCGTCGGAGCGGGTGTCGGCGGCAGGGGCCGCGCGCGCGTCGCTCCAGCTGCGCGCCGCCCTCATCGCCGCCGTCGAGAAGCTCGGTCCCACGTGGTTGTCGCAGCGCAGCACCACCGCGTTGGCGGTGACCGCCGGGCACGGACTCGAGGCGCTCGACGCCTACTTCGGGCGCTACCTCCCGCAGCTGGTGGCGACGGCGATCACCATGCCGATCGTCATCGTGGCGATCCTGCTGGCCGACCCGCTGTCGGCGGTGATCGTCGTGCTCACGATGCCGCTCATCCCGATCTTCATGGTGCTCATCGGTCTCGCGACCGGCGCAGTGCAGCGCCGGCAGTTCGACACGCTCACCACCCTCGCGACCCGGTTCGCCGACACCGTGCAGGGACTCGGCACGCTCAAGATCTTCGGCCGTCAGCACCGTGCCGCCGACAGTATCGACGAGGTGACCGGGCGCTACAAGCACGAGACGATGTCGGTCCTGCGGGTGTCGTTCCTCTCGGGTTTCGCGCTCGAGTTCCTCGCATCCATCTCGGTCGCCATCGTCGCGGTGACGATCGGCTTCCGGCTCCTCGACGGTGAGATGGTGCTGCTCGTGGGCCTGTTCGCCCTGCTCCTGGCCCCCGAGGCGTATCTGCCGCTGCGGCAGGTGGGTGCGCAGTTCCACGCTTCCGCCGAGGGGATGGCCGCGACATCCGGCATCTTCGCGGTGCTCGACGCCGCGCGCGCTCAGGGCGGTCGGACGCGCGCCGTCACCGCCCCCACGGCGGAGGGGGGTGCGCTTCTGACGGCGCGCGGGCTGCGGGTTCCGCGCGGCGAGCGGATGATCGGTCCGATCGACCTCGACGTGCGCGCGGGCGAGGTCGTGCTGCTCGAGGGTGCCAGCGGGGCGGGGAAGTCGAGCGTCATCGCGGCACTGCTCGGCTTCGCCCACGCGGAGGGCGAGATCAGCGGCGGCGCGCGCGCGGCCATCGCGTGGATGCCCCAGCGCGCCGGGCTGCTCTCGGGAACCGTGGCGGAGAATGTGGCGCTTGGCGCCGATACCCCCGATGCCGTGCTCGTCGCCCGATGCCTCACCGATGCCGCGGCGGGCGATGTCGACGCGGGCATCGTGCTGGGCGCCGGCGGGGCGGGGCTCTCGGGCGGACAGGCTCAGCGCGTCGCGTTGGCGCGCGCCCTGTACCGGCTGCGTGCGACCGACGCCCGGGTGCTCGTGCTCGACGAGCCCACGAGCGCCCTCGACACGGACACGGAAGCTCAGGTGTGGGCGTCGGTGCGGGCTGCCGCCGATGCCGGCGCCGGCGTGCTGCTGGTCTCCCACCGCCCGAGCGCGCGGGCGATCGCAGACCGCCGTGTGGCCGTGGCATCCGTTCTCGTGCTGCCTGCGGAGGTGCCACAGTGAGCACCGTCAGCGACCCGCGCACCGCCGAGACCGCGCGCATCCTGCGCGACGCGCAACCGTCCGCCCGCCGCTTCTCCCCCGCCGTGCTCACGGGGTTCGGCACCGCCATCAGCTCGATCGCGCTGCTGGCAGCGAGCGGATGGCTCATCACCCGCGCCGCGGAGCAGCCGAGCGTCATCTTCATCTCGGCGGTCGTCGTCGCAGTGCGCGCGTTCGCGATCGGGCGCGGCGTGTTCCGTTACGGCGAGCGCCTCACGAGTCATGACGCGACCCTCGGGCAGCTCGCGCGGGTGCGTGCCGGGCTGGTGCGACGCCTCGTGCCCCTGGCCCCCGACGGCCTCGGCGGCGCCCGCCGCGGCGCCCTGCTGTCGAACCTCGTCGACGATGTCGAGGAGCTGCAGAACCTGCCGCTGCGCGTCGTGCTGCCCCTCGTCGTCGCCGCGACCACGAGCCTCGCGAGTGTCGTGTTCGTGGCGTTCGTCTCCCTTCCGGCCGCGGCCGTGCTGCTCGGATGCCTCGTGCTCGCGTTCGCTCTCGCGGTCTGGGTGGGGGCCGCGCTCGGCGCGCGCGCCGAGCGCTCACTCGCCCCGCTGCGCTCACGACTCTCCGACGCGCTCGTGGACGAGCTCGGGGCGCTCGACGTCCTCCAGGCGTACGGCGCCCAGGCTGCGGCATCCGCTCGGGTGCGCATCGCCGATGAGGCGCTGCGTCGCGCGACAGTGCGCCGCGCGACGGCACAGGGCGCGACGAGCGGAGCGGTGTCGCTGGTGGCGGGCCTCGCCTCGCTGCTGGTGCTGCTGTCGGCGCAGCCCGCATTCGCGGGCGGAAGCCTCGACGGGCCCTGGCTCGCGCTCATCGTGCTCATGCCCATGGCGATCTTCGAGGTGTTCGGTCCCGTGCCGCTCGCCCTCGCGTCCTGGCGGCAGGTGCGCGGCGCGGCCCAGCGCATCGCCGACACCGTGCCGGCAGAGATCCCGGCCGAGCTCGTGCGCGACGAGCCCGCCCCGACCGGCGAGGCGCCGCCGCTCGGCACGGGACTCTCGCTGCGCGGCATGAGCGCGGCCTGGCCGCAGCGCGCGGGTGTCCGCGATGAGGCCGACGACGCGGGCCGACTCGTCGACGTCAGCCTCGATGTCGCGCCCGGCGAGCGGGTTCTCGTGACCGGCCCGAGCGGTGCGGGAAAGACGACCCTCGCCCACGTGCTGGTGCGCTTCCTCGACTACAGCGGCTCGTTCACCATCGGCGGACGCGAAGCGTCCACGCTCGCCGGCGATGACCTGCGACGCACGATCGGCCTCGTCGAGCAGAACCCGTACCTGTTCGACGAGTCGATCCGGCAGAACCTGCTGTTCGCCGACGACGGCGCCTCCGACGCGCATCTGTGGGCGGCGCTCGGTCGGGTCGGCCTCGAGGACTGGGCACGCGACCGCGGCGGCCTCGACTCACGACTGGGCGAACGCGGTGCACTCGCCTCGGGCGGGCAGGCGCAACGTCTCGCGCTGGCACGCGCCCTCCTCGCCGACTTCGCGGTGCTGGTGCTCGACGAGCCCACCGCGGGGGTCGACCCCGCGGCATCCGACGCGCTCCTCGACGACCTGCTCACCGCTGTCGGCGACGACCACGCCGTCGTGCTCGTCTCGCACGTCGCCGTGCCCGCTCACCTCATCGATCGCGAGGTGCGCATCGTCGCGGGCAGGATGACCGCATGAGCGACCTCGTCAGCGTGCGCGAAGCCCGCCGCGAGGACGCCTGGGGCATCGCCCGCGTGCGCGTGGACACCTGGCGCGTCGCCTATGACGGACTCATCGACGACCGGATCCTCGCGGCGCTCGACCCCGAACGCGAGGGGCACCGGCGCGCCGAGCTCTGGCTCGAGAACACCGCAGCTGCCGGCGCCGCTCAATTCGTCGCAGAGCAGAACGGAGTGATCGTCGGATGGGCGGCCGTCGGCGCCTGCCGCGACGACGACCGACCCGGCACCGGCGAGCTGCACGCGATCTACGTGCACCCCTCGCTCTGGTCGGCCGGCGTCGGGCATGAGCTCCTCACCGCGGCCACGGCATCACTGCGTTCGTCGGGGTTCGCCGAGGCATCCCTGTGGGTGCTCGACCGCAACGAACGCGCGGCCGGCTTCTACGAACGGCACGGGTGGATCGAGGACGGCGCCGTCAAGAGCGAGCAATCTTCTCTCGCCGAGGCCCCGCCGCTCATCGAACGCCGGCGCGTCATCCGCTTCGAGTGAGGATGCCGCGGCCCGACGGACGTCACAGAGTCGCTCGGCCGGGACTGCTATAAACGAAGCTCATCACGAAGCGATCCGGGGGGACATCGTGACAGCGGGTGCGCAGGGGGAACACGATTCGCTCGAGGAGTTCGCGGCGGGCCTGCGGCAGCTGCGGCTCGAGGCGGACAGCCCGACGCTGGAACGCCTGCATCGCGAGACGGGAGTCTCCCGCACCGTGCTCTCCGAGGCCTTCAACGGCAGGAAGCTGCCGTCGGCGCGCACGGTCGATCGGATCGCGGTCGCGTGCGGCGGCGATGCCCGCGGGTGGGCGACACGGCGCGACCGACTCGCACAGCGCGATGCTCCGCCGCCTGCGGCCAGAACCATCCGGCCCGCGCCCGTCACCGTGGCGCGACGTGTCGCGCTCGTGTGGGCAGCGGCCGCGTTCGTGCTCGGGACCGTTGTGACGGCGGCCATCGCTCTCACCGTCACCCACGTGGCTCGAGGCACAGCGCCGCCGCCTTCCGTCGCGGTGCGGGACGGCAGCGACCCGGCATCGACCTCCTGCGCCAACGATGCCCGCGTCGTCACCGGCGACGTGCGGGACAGCGGGCGCGTGGAGATCGAGATCCTGTGGTCCGACGCCTGCTCTGCCGCCTGGGCGCGGGTGAGTCGAGACGATGGCACCGATCGGGGCGCGACCCTCTCCGTCGCGATCTATCCGCAGAGCGCACCCGGCGGACCGCATCGGCAGAGCATCACGGTTCAGGGTGGAACCGTCGCGACCACTCCGCTGCTCGTGCGGGTGTCGGCCGACGAGCGACTGTGCGCGACGGGTGCGGTGACGGTGGCGGGCACCCCGGTCGAGCTCGGCACGCCGATCTGCATCTGACCGGCCGCGGAGGCCGCTCAGCCGAGCACGACACCGAACGCCTGCGTGCCCGGTTGCGACGGCAGGCGGGTGAACCCCAGCCGATCGTAGAAGCCGAGGGCAACGGCGTTGTCCGCCGCGGCCACGAGGTGGAGTCCTGGCACGCCGGCATCAGCGAGCGCCGCCCGCTGCGCGTCGATGAGACGGCGCCCCCAGCCGGCACCCTGGGCCGCGGGGAGCAGGTCGATGTGCAGGTGCGCCGGATACGTGTCGGCGAACGGCTCGGCGCCCGCGCGCCGGCCGTCGGCGTAACGCCGCAGTTCCGCCTCGCGGTGCGACAGGCCCGGGGCATCCGGCTCACGACGACGCACCGGCCACCAGTCGGTGCGGAACCACTCCTCGAACGCATCGGTGTCGGGAGCGGCGACGCAGTACCCGACCACGGCATCGTCCGCGTCCGCGATGACGAAGGCAAACTCGGGATGTCGCACCGTGTACGGCAGCGCGAAGACGTCGGCCCACAGCGCGTCATCCGACAGCAGGCCGGTCGCGTCGCCGCCGAGATCGGCGGTACGCAGGCATACGTCCGCGATCCGCGGGCGGTCGTCGGCACGGAGGGCGCGGAGCGTGTGGGGCATCCGCGCAGACTATCGGCCGCCCCGAACTCGTCTCCGCACCCGGAGTTGCCACGTGATGCGCCCGGACGCAACCCCTGCCGCGCAGCGGGATGGGGTGATATACACGGACTGTCGGTACTGGGGAAGAAGTATCGGCGTCATGCGCGAGCAGCTGTCGGAGGGCTGGTGCCATGGAGGGGATGAATCGTGTCGAAGATGATGTCAGTGCTTTCGCTGCCGACCTGAGAAGGCTGCGGCTGCATGCCGACAACCCGACCCTGACGCGTCTGCAGCACACGTCGGGGGTGTCCAAGAGCGTGCTCTCGGAGGCCCTCGCGGGTCGGCATCTGCCGTCGGTGCGCACCGTCGACGCGCTCGTGCGCGCGCTCGGTGACGGCGATCACCGCGACGACTGGATCAGCCGCCGCGACGAGCTTGCGGAGCAGCGGATGCCGACGCTCGAGCATCCGAGCGGGCCGATCCCCACGGGCGCGGCGCCGATCCCGAACGACCTGCAGCGCAGCGTGACCGCGAAGGCGACGGTCGCGATCGCCGGTGTCGCACTGATCGCGGGCGTGGCGCTCGGGTCGTGGTCGACCGCGTGGATCCTGTCGCTGCGCTGATCAGCGCGGACCGGGCGCCCCGTTGTCACGCAGCCAGCCGGCCTCGCCGGCGAGGGCGGCACTGAACGCGGTCGCGGGGGCCGCGAGCACGTCGGCTGTGGCGGCGAGCTGAACGATATGGCCTGCCTCGAGCACGCACAGCCGCGCCGCGAGCGCGACCGCGTCGGCGACATGGTGCGTGGCGAGCACCGTGGTGGTCGCCGGCAGCGACGCGATGGCCGCGCGCACATCCTGCGCGGTGAGCGGGTCGAGCGAGGTGGACGGCTCGTCGAGCAGCAGCACATCGGGCTCCGTGACGATCGCGCGGGCGAGGGCGACCCGCTGCCGCTGACCGCCGGACAAGGCGTCGGGACGACGGGATGCCGCGGCCCCCACACCGAGCCGGTCGAGCCAGTCCTGCGCGCGTGCACGCGCGACCGACCGGGGCACCCCGCGCGCCCGTGGCCCGAATGCGACGTTGTCGAGGGCGCTGAGGTGCGGGAACAGGTGGGGGTCCTGCGAGAGAAGCACCACGCGACGCCGCGCCGGGGGCACCGTGCGCGCGGGCGTCGACAGCTCGCGCCCGCCCACCGCGATGCGGCCGTCGTCCAGCGGCACGAGACCGGCGAGGGCGCCCAGCAGGGTCGACTTGCCCGCACCGCTCGGCCCCATGACCGCGATCGTCTCGCCGGGTGCGACGGCGAGGGCCGCGTCGAGGTCGAAGCCGTCGCGGCGCACGACGACCCGGGCGTCGAGCGAGGAGGTCATCGCACGCTCCCGAACCGCCACGCCCGCACGGCGACGAGCACCGCGATCGAGGTGACGAGCAGCAGCAGCGACAGCGCGACGGCCGTGGAGGTGTCGACGCCGGCCCCGTTGAACGCGGTGTAGATCGCGAGCGGCATGGTCTGCGTCACTCCCGGTGCGTTGCCCGCGAACAGCGCCGTCGCACCGAACTCGCCCATCGCCCGCGCGAAGCACAGGACCGTGCCGGCGACCAGCCCCGGGGCGGCGAGCGGAAGGGTGACACGCCGCAGCACGGTCCAAGGTCCGGCGCCGAGCGATGCGGCCGCGACCTCATACCCCGATCCTCGGGCGCGCAGCGCACCCTCGAGGGACAGCACGAGGAACGGCAGCGCGACGAACACCTGCGCGATCACGACAGCGGTCGTCGTGAACGGAAGTCGCACGCCGATGCCCGCGAGCAGGACGCCGCCCCATCCGTTCCGTCCGAACAGATACAGCAGCGCCACGCCGCCCACCATCGGCGGCAGCACGAGCGGCACGGTCACGGCCGCACGCAGCACCGCGGCGAGGCGCGGGCCCGACCGGGCGATGAGCAGTGCGAGCGGAGCACCGAGCACGAGGCATCCGAGGGTCGCGACGACCGCTGTCGACAGCGAGAGCCCCAGCGCCGACAGCGCGTCGGGCGACGTGATGTCCGCCGGGAGCGTCGCCCAGTCCACCCGAGCGACCAGCGCGGCGAGCGGCACGACGAGAAGCGCCAGCCCGAGCACGGCCGGCACCACGAGCACCCGCGGAAGTGTGCGGGTGCCGTGCGCGCCGGCGCGGCGTCGGATCACGGGGCTCCGAAGCCGTAGCTCTGCAGGATCTGCTCACCCGCCGCGCTCGTCACGAACGCCGTGAAGGCGGCCGCCGCGGTCGGATTCGGGGCGCCGGCGAGGGCGGCGATCGGGTACTCATTGACGACCTGGTCGGCTCCGGCGGGGACGATGGCGGTCACACCGCTCGCCCCGCGAACGTCGGTCGCGTAGACGAGGCCGGCGTCAGCCGCACCGGATGACACCTTCGTGAGCACGGCGGTGACGTTCTGCTCCTGGCTGACAGGGGTCACCGAGACGCCCTGGTTCTTCAGCAGGGTCTGGGACGCCGAGCCGCACGGCACGGCCGGCGCGCACAGCACGACCGACACCCCCGGGCGCGCGAGGTCGGCGAGGGTCGCGATGCGCGCGGGATTCGCCGACGGAACCGCGATCACGAGCGTGTTGGTCGCGAAGTTCTGCGGGGAGGAGGCGAGTTTCGCGTCCGTGACCTTCGTCATGTTCTTGGTGTCCGCCGACGCGAACACGTCGACGGGCGCGCCCTCGACGATCTGGGTGGCGAGCGTCGACGAGCCGTCGTAGACGATCGGCTTGACCGTCACCTGCGGATACTCGGCCTCGAACGCCGTCGCGACAGCCTGGAAGGCGTTGCGCAGTGATGCGGCCGCGTAGATCGTGAGGTCACCGCTGGGGGCGGCGGCGACCGACGAGCTCGCCGACGGGGTCGCCGAGCTCGATGCGTCGCTCGCGCACGCCGTGGCGCCGAGCAGGACGGATGCCGCGGCGACCGCGGCAAGGATGAGGCGACGGGCGTTCATGGGCAGCTGCTCCTCGGGTGCGAGTGGGGTCTCAGGGCTTCGGGGTCTCGACGATGACGGTCGTGGCTTTCACGATCGCGACGGCGAGCGAGCCCGGTTCGAGTGCGAGGTCGCGTGCGGCTTCGGCTGACATGAGGGAGACCACGCGGTGCGGTCCCGCCTGAATGTCGACCTGCGCCATGATGCCGTCGATCTCGACGCGCGTGACGAGCCCCGAGAAGCGGTTGCGGGCGCTCGAGAGCCCCTCCGCGGGATCGGCGGGCTGCCGCCGGCGCTCGACGACGAACTCCGCGAGCGCGGCGCCGTCGATCTCGATGGGCGTGGCGTCGGTGGCTGCGAGAAGCCCGTGGTCGATCCAGCGGCGAACCGTGTCGTCGCTCACGCCGAGCAGGCGCGCGGCCTGGGCGATCTTGTAGGAGGGCACGAAAGCGATCGTATCCGCATCTGCGGCGCGATCCGGACGAGGTGATCGCACCTGCGGATGCCAGATCTCCTCTGTCTCCGCGGGGCTAGCCTGTGGACATGCCCTTCGCCCCCCTCGTCGACCCCGTCGAGGACCTTCCCGCCGACGAACGGGTGCGCACAGCCCGCCACCGGGTCATGTTCGACTTCGGGGATGCCGCCCAGCGCCGGCTCGCGGCCGCGCACGTCGCCGTGGTGGGTGCCGGCGGGCTGGGGTCGGCGGTGATCCTCGCGCTGGCCGCGGCCGGCGTCGGCACGCTCACCGTCATCGATGACGACGACGTCGACCTCTCCAACCTGCAGCGCCAGGTGCTGCACCGTCGCGGAGATGTCGGTGCGCCCAAGGTCGACAGCGCGGTGCGTGCCGCCGCCGACCTGTCCGCGACCCGGGTGATCGCCCGGCGCGCACGTCTCGACACGCGCAACGCCGCCGATCTGCTCGCCGGCGCGCACGTGATCGTCGACGGCAGCGACACGTTCGACACGCGACGCGCGGTGGCCGCGGCATCCGAGTCCACGGGCCTCCCCCTCGTGTGGGGCACCGTGCAGGAATTCGCCGGCCAGGCCACCGTGTTCTGGTCGAGGCCGAGCGCAGGCACGCCGATCGTGCTCGACGACCTGTACCCCGCGGCATCCGTCGGCACACTCCCGTCGTGCGCGGAAGTGGGCGTCTTCGGCCCGCTCTGCCTGCAGATCGGCGCCGTGCTGGCCACCGAGACCGTGAAGCTCGTCACCGGCGTCGGCGAGCCGCTCCTCGGCCGGGTGCTGCTCGTCGACGCGCTGCGCGGCACCCAGCGCGAGGTGCCGCTGCGACCCGCACGGGTGAGCGCATGAGCGGCATGCGTGAGGTCGAGGAGCATCTCGCGGCGATCCTCGCGGCCGTGACCCCCACCGGAGACGAGCGTGTCACTCCCGCCGACGCGCAGGGCCGGGTGCTGCGCGCGGCGGTCGTCGCGCGACTCGACATCCCCGCGTTCGACAACTCGGCGATGGACGGGTTCGCCGTGCGAGCCGACGATGTCGCGTCCCCTCCGGTCACGCTGCGCGTCATCGCCGACCTGCCCGCCGGTTCGGCGCTCGATCCGTCGTTCGGTGCCGGCGAGGCCGTGCGCATCATGACCGGCGCACCGGTGCCGACGGCGGCCGATGCGATCGTGCCGTTCGAGGACACCGTAGGCGGGCTCGCCGACTCGTTCGGGGAGATCACCGTGACGGCCCCGGCGCGACAGGGCGCATTCGTGCGGCGCCGCGGTGTCGACGTGCAGGTGGGTGACGAGGTCGTTCCCTCGGGAGCCGTGCTCGGCCCCCTGCAACTGGGCGCCGCGACCGCGGCGGGAGTAACGGACCTCGTGGTCGCGCGACGCCCGCGGGTGGCGATCGTCTCGACCGGCGACGAACTGGTCATGGCGGGTCAGACGCCGGGGCCGGGACGGCTCCCCGACTCGAACGGGGTGCAGCTCGCCGCACTCGCGCTCGAGGCCGGCGCCGAGGTCGCCTTCCGCGCCGTCGTTCCCGATGACGACGCCGCCTTCCTCGCGGCGATAGCCGGCGCGGTGTCGGCGCGCGCCGACCTGATCGTCACGAGCGGCGGCATCAGCGCGGGGGCGTTCGAAGTCGTGAAGACGGCGCTCGCGGCGCCCGACAGCGGCATCGAGTTCGTGCGGGTGCGCATGCAGCCGGGGAAGCCGCAGGCCTTCGGGCGTCTGGCCGCGGGACCGCTGCTGTTCGGGCTGCCGGGCAACCCCGTGTCATCCGCTCTCTCGTTCGAGGTGTTCGTTCGGCCCGCGATCCGGGCGATGGCCGGGGCGCGAGACCTCGCACGGCCGCTGCTGAGGCTCGCGGCGGCGTCCGGGTGGCGAACCCCACCGGGACGCCGCCAGTACCTGCCCGCCGTGATCGACCGCAGCGACCCGGCCGCGTGGACCGTCGCTCCGGCGACGGCGGGCGGGTCGGGATCGCACCTGGCGGGAGGCCTCGCACGCGCCGAGGCGTACGCGATCGTGCCCGCCGACATCGACGAGGTCTCCGCCGGCGACCTGCTCGATGTCATGCTGCTCGGCTGAGCGCTCGACCTCGCCGACGCCGGCCGCCCACGTGGCGGTGCCATGCTGGTGACATGAGCTTCACGCACATCGACGACGCCGGCCACGCGCGCATGGTCGACGTGACCGCCAAGTCGCCCACCGTGCGCGCTGCGACCGCCCGCGGCTTCGTGCGCTGCGCCCCCGAGGTGGTCGCCGCCCTGCGCGACGGCGCCGTACCCAAGGGCGACGTGCTCGCCGTCGCCCGCATCGCGGGCATCCAGGGCGCGAAGCGCACCCCGGAGCTGCTCCCCCTCGCCCACGTCATCGGTGTGCACGGCGCGGTCGTCGACCTCGACATCGTCGACGGCGGGGTCGAGATCGTCGCCACGGTGCGCACCGCTGATCGCACCGGCGTCGAGATGGAGGCCCTCACCGCCGTCTCGGTCGCCGCCCTCGCGATCGTCGACATGGTGAAGGGGCTCGACAGGGCGACGTCGATCGAGAACGTGCGCATCGTCGCGAAGGAGGGCGGCCGGTCGGGCGCGTGGGTGCGTCCCGGTGAGCTGAACGCGGATGCCGCGGGGAGCCCCCGCGCGTGAGCGTCACCGTGCGCTACTTCGCCGCCGCCGAAGAGATCGCCGGGACTCCGGCCGAGCAGCGCGGCGCCGCGACCGTCGGTGAGCTGCGCGCGCAGCTGCTGGCCGCCCACCCGGGCTTCGACGGCGTCCTCCCGCGGTGCGCGCTGCTCGTCGACGGCGCACGCGTCGATGACGAGCACCTGCTGACGGGCTCCGAGACCATCGACGTGCTGCCGCCGTTCGCGGGCGGCTGAGCGGGAGGCTGCGCCGCGGGCCGGCGTCAGCCCCCGAGCCCCTTCCACAGCGACTCCCCGTCGCTGGTGAGCTGCTTCTTCCATACCGGCAGCTCGAGCTTGATCTGCTCGATCACCTCGCGGCAGACGTCGAACGCCGCCGCCCGGTGCGGCGCCGAGACCGCGATGATGACGGCATCCTCGCCGACCGCGAGCCGACCGATCCGGTGGCTGACCGCGACCCGCGCGACGGTTCCCGCCGCCGCCCGCTCGGCGATCGCGGCGAGCACCGTCTCGGCGTCGGGGTGGGCGGTGTACTCCAGGGCGACGACGGATGCCGCGGCATCCGGATCATGGTCGCGCACCCGACCGATGAAGGTCGTCACGGCGCCACACGCCGGGTCGTCGACGGCGTCGATGTGCTGGGACAGGTCGAGGGACGCGGCGCTGATGCGCGCGAGCACGCACGCGGGCGCGGACGCCGATGCGGCGCTCAATGGTCGCGCCCATCGACCTGGTCGATCACATGACGGGCGATCTCGAGCACGAAGGCGACACCGGCCGAGACGGCGTTCGGAGACCCCGGCAGGTTCACGATGAGCGCACCTCCCGCCAGTCCCGCGACACCACGCGACAGCGCAGCCGACGGCTTGTCGATCGCCGACCGCCTGCGGATCTCCTCGGCGATGCCGGGAATCTCGGTCTCGAGGATGAACCGCGTCCCCTCGGGGGTCTGGTCGCGCGGACCGATGCCCGTGCCGCCGTTGGTGATGATGAGCCGCACGCCGCTGCCGACCAGGGTGACGAGCGCGCGAGCGACGGAGTCCTTGCCGTCGGCGACGATCATCGCCTCTTCGCACGCCCACCCGGTGCCTCGGAGCGCCTGCACCGCGATGGGACCGGAGGTGTCGGGTCGCTCACCTGAGGCGGAACGGTCCGACACCGTCAGCACGGCCGCCCGGAAGCTCATGGACCCAGGGTACCGCCGCATCATCGAGTGGTCTCGGCCTCGGCGGCGGCAGTGATGCGATTCGCCATGCCCCGGAAGATGGCGCCGTGGAACGGCAGCACCGACAGCCAGTAGAGGCGGCCTGACAGGCCCTGCGGGAAGAACACCGCCCGCTGCGTGTACCGCGCGCCGTCGCCATCGGGAGCGCAGCCGAGCTCGAGCCAGGCGAGCCCCGGCACCCGCATCTCGGCGCGCAGGCGCAGCATTCGCCCGGGCTCGACCTTCTCGACGCGCCAGAAGTCGACGACGTCGCCCTCGACGACCCGGGAGGTGCTGCGGCGGCCCCGCGCGAGGCCGACACCGCCGGCGAGCTTGTCCATCCAGCCGCGCGCCGCCCACAGCAGCGGCGACGAATACCAGCCGTTCGCGCCGCCGATGCCCTCGATCACCGACCACAGCGCCTCCGGTCGCGCCCGTGTCCGGGCCTCGCGGCGATCGGTGTAGACGGTGCGACCGGCCCATTCCGGGTCGCTCGGCAGCGGATCGCTCGGCGCACCCAGCACCTCGGCGTCCTGCCAGCTCGTCTCGACGTCGTCGGCGGCGACCCGTCCGAGGGCGAGCCGCACGGCCCGGCGGTACGGCGTCAGTCCGCCGTCGGGACGAGGGATCACCGCATCGACCCGGTGGTCCTTCATGACGCAGTCGTGCTGCAGCGACTCCACGAGTGGCCGCGCGATCGACCGCGGGATCGGGGTGACGAGATTCACCCAGTGCGAGGCGAGGCCGGGGGTCAGCACGGGAAGCGCGGCGATCGCCCGCTGCGGAAGCCCCGCCTCCACCGCGTACCCGTTCATCATCTGGCCATAGCGCAGCACGTCGGGTCCGCCGATGTCGTACGCGCCGGCGGCCGCGGCATCCGCCCGCGCGGCACCCATGAGGTAGTGCAGCACGTCGCGCACCGCGATCGGCTGGATCTGATTGCGCACCCACCGCGGCGCGGGCATGTACGGCAGCACGTCGGTGAGGTGGCGCACCATCTCGAACGACGCCGAGCCCGACCCGATCACGACGCCCGCCTGCAGCGTGAACGTCGGCACCCCACTGTCCGCGAGGATCTCCCCGACCTCGGTGCGTGAGCGCAGGTGCCGCGACAGCCGGCCGTCGGGGTGCAGTCCCCCGAGATAGACGATGCGACCCACGGATGCCGCCGCCCCCGCCGCGGCGATCGTCGCGGCGGCCCGCCGGTCGAGGTCCTCGAAGTGGGTCCCGGCGCTCATGGAGTGGATGAGGTAGAAGAGCACGTCGACATCGCCGGTCGCGGCGGCCGCGGCATCCGCGTCTTCGGCGGAGCCCGGAACGACCTCGACCTGGCCTCCCCACGGGAGTGCCGCGATGCGAGCGGGGTCGCGCGCGAGCACCCGCACCCGATAGCCGGCCGCGAGCAGCCGCGGCACGAGGCGCCCGCCGATGTACCCGGATGCCCCCAGCACGAGCGCGCGCGGCGCCGTGCCGTCCGGACGGGACTCGGCCCGCAGCAGCGGTTCACGCCCGGTCGGGACTGCACGGGGATCGGGCACGCGAGGAGCACCGTCGTCGGGGGCGGCGGACGATCGGGAAGTCGTCATACGTCGACGCTACGCCGGCCGTGCCACCGGAGGTGGGGGCTTGCGCGACGCGGTCAGGGCGTGAGCTGACCGACCGTACGCGGGCGCACGACGAACCAGAGCGCCGCCACACCGATGACGCCGCACACGACCATCACGCCGGCCATCGTCGTCGCCGTGATCGGCGCACCATGCTCGACGAGTCCCGCGAGCGGCGAGATGAGACCGGCGACGCCGAAGTTCGCGGCGCCCAACAGCGATGCCGCCGTGCCGGCGGCGGCACCGTGGCGATCGAGCGCGAGCACCTGCGTGCTCGGGAAGGTGAATCCGGCAGACGTCATGAAGAAGAACAACGGGATCAGCACGCCCCACAGACCCAGCTGCAGCTGGTCGGCGACGATGATCGCGATGCCCGACAGCACCAGAGCCGCGGTGGAGAACGCGAGCACCCACTGCGGACCGAATCGAGCCGCCAGACGCGACGACACCTGCACCCCGACGACCACACCGATCGAGTTCGACGCGAAGACGAGTCCGTACTCCTGGGCGTTCAGACCGAACCCCTGCTGGAACAGGAACGGCGACGACGACAGGTAGGAGAAGAGACCCGAGAACGCCATCGCCCCGATGATGAGAACACCGATGACGACGCGGTCTCCGAGCACGCGACGGTAGCGGGCGATGACGGCCCGCCCACCGGGCACGTTGCGGCGCGCGGCCGGGAGCGTCTCGGGGATGATCAGCACCGTGCACACGAGCATCACGAGCCCGTAGGCGGCCAGCACGACGAAGATGCCGCGCCACGGCATCACGGTCAACAGCGCCGATCCCACGAGCGGGGCGAGCACGGGCGCGGTGCCCGACACCAGCGCAAGTCGGCTCAACATCATGACGAGCCGCTTGCCGCCGAAGAGGTCGCGGACGACCGCCATCGCGACGACGCCACCGGCGGCAGCGCCCATGCCCATGAACACCCGCGAGATGCCGAGCAGGACCAGATCGGGGGCGATCGCCGCGGCGATGCTCGCGAGCACGTGCAGGGCCGTCACCACGATCAGGGGGATGCGGCGGCCGAACCTGTCGCTCAGCGGGCCGACCAGAAGCTGGCCCAGCCCGAAGCCCAGCATGGTGCCGGTGAGCGTGAGCTGGATGGCTGCCGCCGTCGTCTGGAAGTCGGCCTCGAGCACCGGGAACGCCGGCAGGTAGAGGTCGATCGTGAACGGGCCGAGCGCGGTGAGAGCGCCGAGGATGATGACGTAGAGCGCGCGTCGACGCACCGGGATGGCATCGCCGGGATGCAGCATGATCGGCGCGGTCGCGGGGTTGGCGCCGAGCGTTCGGATGGCGCCGGTGGACGAGGGTACGCGGGGCGTGGACCCGGTGGTGGGGACGACGGGGTTCGGGGCGGTGTTGAGCACGTGGGGATCTTCGTGTTCGCGGGCGGAAGGCCGGGGCCGACGGCGAGGGCCTGCTCGGCCGGGACGTCACGCGTCGCGTTCGTCAGGTGGGGAAACCATGATCGAATCGATTCGGCTGAGAGTTCAAGGATAGCAACTCCCGCGCGTCCCGCAACGGCAGAACGGGGGCGATCCGCTCGGATCGCCCCCGTTCACTGCGTATCTGCCTCAGGCGGCGAGGTCCTTCGCCCGCTGTCCGCGCACGACGAGCGCGTATCCCGTGATGCCGACGATCAGCGCTAGCACGGCGATGCCGAGCATCAGGATGCCGAAGCCGTCCTGATAGGCGCTCACCGCGGCCTGGAACACCGCGGCATCCGGCTTCGCCCCACCCTTGGCGTAGGTGCCGACAGCCGTCAGCGCGTCGGTGATCTGCGAGCTGGACTGACCGCTCGCCCCCAGCCGCGAGACGATGCCGCCGATCGTGAGCTGCGTGACGGCGACAGTCGAGATCGCCGTGCCGAGCGAGTAGAACAGCTGCCCGAAGGCGGTGCGCGAGCTCGTGACCGGTCCGTAGAACTCCGCCGGCGCCTCGCCGAGGATCAGCGTTCCGTAAGGCAGCGCCGCCGCGGTGGCTCCCAGCGCGATGAGGATGCCGGCGGGCACGAAGGCGAGCGGGCTCGTCGCGTCGCGCACGAGCGCGGCGGCGATGAATCCGGCGGCCGCGAAGATGCCGCCGAGGAGGATCGACAGCTGGCTGCTCATCCCGCGGGTCATCAGGCGGCCCAGCACGATCGCACCCACGATCGAGGTGAGCGTGATCGGCAGCTGCCAGATCGCCACCTCGCTGGGGGCCATTCCGAGCACGTACTGCCAGAAGTTCGTCAGCTGCAGGAACGATGCGGCGACGCCGAAGTTGAAGATGAAGCCCGCGCACAGGGCGGCGAGGAACAGGGGGCGACGGAAGAGCGAGACCGGGAAGAACGGGTTGCGCACCCGCGACTGCTGGAAGACGAACGACAGCAGCAGCAGCACGCCGAGCGCCATGATCGCCCAGGTGAGCGGACTGGTCAGCGAGGTCGCGAGCTGCGAGACGCCGTAGAGGAAGACGACCATGCCTGCCACGATCAGCACCTGACCCCATACGTCGCGCGACTCGGTGACCGACGGGGGCGTGTTCGGCAGCAGTGCGAACGCGGCGATGATGCTCAGCGCCGAGAGCACCGGCACGAGCACGAACGCGAGGCGCCAGTCGATGCCGGCGAGGATGCCGCCGCTGAAGGTGAACAGCACGGCCGAGGCGCCCGAGACCGCCGCGAACGTCGCGACGGCGGCAGGAAGTTTTCCGGGCGCGGCGAGCACCTGGATGAAGGCGAACGCGGCGGCATAGACCGCGCCCAGTCCGATGCCGGTGATGGCCTGGCCGAGGATGTAAACGAGGGCCGTCGGCGCCGCGGCGACGACGAGCTGGCCGATGATGCCGGTCACGAGCGCGATGACGAGCATGCGGCGACGGCCGATGCGGTCGGCGAGCAGTCCGGTGGTGATCACGGATGCCGCGATCGCCAGGGTCTGCACAGAGGCGGCGAGGGCTTGATCGCCGCCGACCATGTCGAGCCCACGGCTCGCTCCGACGAGCGCGGTGCTGGCGATGTTCGGGGCGGATCCCTGTACGGCGGCGAGGACGCCGAGGAAGGGGATCGCGAGGCGCGAGGCGGTGCGGGCGGCCGTGGGTACGGTCGAGGTGGTCATGGGCGGGCTCTTTCTGTGGAGGGGAGGTGCGGGGTCAGGACTGGAAGGCGGGCGTGCCGTCGAGGTAGGTCTCGTGCACGGCGATGTCGGCCCAGCCGGCCGGGTCGCTGGTCCACGGATTGCGGTCGACCACGGCGAAGTCGGCGCGGTTGCCGACGGCGAGCGAGCCGCGGTCGTCGGCGTGGATCTGCCAGGCCGCGTGGGTCGTGATCGCGGCGAGCGCCTGCTCGGGCGTCGCGCATTCCTGGGGCGCGAGCACCGTGCCGTCCGCCTCGAGCTGGCGCAGCACCGCGGTGCGCGCGGCATGCAGCGGCTGGACCCGGGTCACGTTGTAGTCGGAGTGCAGGCTCGGACGCAGTCCGAAGCGATAGGCGGAGGCGAGCCGATCCAGACGCTCGGCGCGCTCGGGGCCGAGGATCGTGTCGCGGAACGCGGCTCCCCAGTAGTAGACGTGGTCCATCAGGAAGCTCGGCGAGATGCCGGCCGCGGCCATGCGGGCGAGCTGGTCGTTCGTCGTCACCGACGCGTGCTCGAACCGGTGGCGGAGCGTGCGGTCGGTGCCGGGGAACAGCTGCTCGGCGGCGGTGAGCGCGAACTCCACGGCGGCGTCCCCGTTGGTGTGGATCATCAGCTGCCACCCGTCGTCGAGACCCGCCTTCATGACTTCGCGAAGGCTTTCGGGGGTCCAGTTGGCGTGGCCACCGTTGTTCTCGCCGAGGTACGGCTGCAGGAAGTAGCCGGAACGGCCCTGGTTCGACCCGTCCGCGACGAGCTTCCAGGCGTCGGCGCGCACCATGTCGTCGCCGCTGAACGGCGTCACTCCGGCCTCGCGCCACGCGGCCGCGACGGCTGCGGGGGTGTCGTATCCGGCGAGGATGGAGAACTGCGCGGTCGAGACGCGGGTCGGCAGTCGACCCGCGCCGTTGATCTGATGCAGCAGCGCGATCTCGCTGACACCGGCGATCGTGCCGGTCATGGCCTCGCGCATCGAGGTCACGCCCTGGGAGGCGAACTCGGTGAGGATCTGGCGGATGCCGCGTTCGATGCCCGCCGCATCCGGGCGCGGCAGGTTGCCGAGCAGGAGCGCGACCGCCGGAGACTCGCCGACGACGCCGGTGAGGCGCCCGTCGATGTGCTGCAGCGTGCCGCCGACGGGCTCCGGGGTCTGATCGGTGATTCCGGCCGCGGCGAACGCAGCGCTGTTGGCGTACGCGAAGTGCATCGACGCGTTGAGCACCACGACGGGCCGGTCGGATGCCACGCGGTCGAGGATGTCCCTGGTCAGCACCGGCTCTCCGGGGTAGAGGCTCGGGTCGAAGAGCTTCGCGAGCAGGTACTCGCCGGGCGCGGTGCGGGCCGCGGCATCCTTCAGCGTCGCGACGACGTCGTCGAACTCGGGGCACGCGACGTGCGAGACGTCGGTCCAGTCGAGCGTCATGAGCGAGGCCCAGATGTGCGCGTGGGGCTCGATCAGGCCGGGGATGACGACTCCCTCGGGGGCGATCGTGCGGGTATCGGGGCCGGTGAGGCCGTCGACCTCGGAGCGGCTGCCGATGCCGATGATGCGCCCGCCCGAGACGGCGATGGCCTCGGCGCGGGGGGCCGTGGGGTCACCCGTGGCGATCTCGCCGACGATGAGCAGGTCGGCGACGGAGCCGGCACGACGGGCGTCGCCGTAGCCGGCGGGGGTGAGGGTCTGACCGGCGGTCGCGATGGCGGGAGCGAGGTGGGCGCGGGTGGTCGGCGGGGCTGCGCAGCAGGCTTCGGACATGATGTGCCTTTCGATGGTCGACGAACGGATGTCGCGGGTCGGTGTCAGGAGACGAGGTGGTGGACGACCTGGGCTGCTTCGTTCGCGGCCAGGATCGCGAACAGAACGGTCATCATGACGGCGTTGTGCGCGATCATCTCCGTCTTGACGCGCTGCAGGGCACCGATGACGCGGTCGGAGGTGCTGAGGGCGATCAGGGCGGGGACGATCAGCGCGAGCGAGCCGACGATCGCGACGACGACGCACAGCAGGATCGTGATCGGCAGCGAGCTGTGCGCATCGCCGATGAGCGCGCCGCCCTTGAGCGCGAGCGGGATGTTCTTGGTGTTGGTGATGGCCATCACGAACCCGAGTCCCGCGGCGCTGAGGGGAGTGACGTTGTCGATGGCGGCCAGCCATGAGGGTGCCTTCGCGGTCTGGCCGGGCTTCGGGCGCCCGATCCAGCTGAGCACCGCGAAGAGCGCGAAGCCGATGGTGATGATGATCGCGAAGACGAACGAGACGGTCGAACTGCTTCCCGATGTGGAGGACGAGGAGCTGTTCGCGGAGAAGACGGCGCCGAGAGCGAGGAACACGAGCGAGACGATCGTGAACGTCGTCGTGTAGATCGGCGCGGCGGCCCGGCCGCGGGGCGCCAGCACGATGGCGACGATCGCCACGATCGGCAGCGGCGAGATCATCATGCCGACAGCGAGGGGGATGAGGTTCTGCAGCTCGTTCACGTGCGGGTTCCGTTCGATTCGCGTCGCCCGGAGGATCTCCCCGGTGCGTCTGCGATGACGGTACGTGCCCGGTTTCGGGCGTCAGGGCCGATGTTCGGCTGACACGACGCACGAAGCACTCACGCGCGCGCGACGCCCCTTTTCGGGCGACTTTGCACGGTTCTGCGTCGGTCGTGACCGGTCAGCAGTCAGCAGCCGGCTGCGCGGGGATTCTCGACGCAGGTCTGGCCGACCAGCGCGGTGCGCGCCTCGAGCACCTGGATCGGCGCGGTCGTTGCCTCCGGAGTCACGAGACCGTCGACCGGGATCCAGGTGACGCCGTCGAAGGTTGCCTCGGCCGCGTAAGACGTCTCGAGGGTGATCGTGTACTCGCCGCGGGCGCCGTAGACGTGGCTCGTGGCCGTCGGCGTGAACTGCGGAACGCCGAGGGCCGCCCACGTCGAGCCGGCCGACACGGTGGTGCGGGAAGAACCGTCGCCGTACGTGAACAGGTGCCGGGCCGGTGTGAAACGCACCTGCGCCGGCACGTCGAAAAGGGTGCCCGCGACGACATGGGCACGCGTGCCGGTCAGAATGTTCGCGGGGAGCCCGACGATCCCCACCCCGGTCGGCTCACTCGCCAGCTCGCTCGGGTCGGGCCGGAACGACGCGATATCCGCGGCGGTCACCGCCGGCACGCCCGGATCGACCGGCTGAGCAGGGTCCAGACACATCGCCAACCCGCAGTCCACCTGGTTCGAGAGGTCGCCCACCCTCTGCAACGGCGTCGCGTTCGTGTAGTTCACCGGGCCCAGGCCCGACCGATCATCAGACTGCGAGTGGCGAGGCACCCACGTCGACCCCGCATCGCCCGACGGCGCGCGCTGCTCGACGAGGTCTACCTTGGTGCCGGAGTTCGCGACACACGGCCCTGTCCAGGCGCCCGCTCCACAGTTCTGCCCTTGAACGCCGGAAGCTGTGAGACCGGCAGCAACGACGACTGAGATCGCGAGTGTCAGAGCTAGCACTTCACGCCTGATTCGTCGGGCCCGAAAGAAGTGATCAGAGCTCGAGTAGCTCCGGAGGAGAGGGGCGCAGCTCTTAAGCGCATCTGCTGGATGTCCGGGCGGTCCGGACTTACGACACTGTTCCCCGACTCGTCCACGACGTGCACTTGTGAGACGTCCTGACACACGGCAAGCTCGACAACTCCGGTCGAACTATCAAACCGACGGTCGACTATCGACTGAACGCGAGTGTTACCGGATACCGAGTAGGCGCGGGCGTGCATGTCGGAAAAGGTCTTTCGGTCCGCGGCAAGCGCTTCACCGGTCGTCAACGCGAACACGGGCTCGAATGTCGTGGGATCGGAGAGGTCCACACGGTTCAACGCGTCGACATACGCCCGATACGTCGCCTCCGCCGCGGCATAGGCCTCCGCCTCACTCAACGCCGTCGGCGTCGGGGTGGGCGCGGGGGCGCCGCATCCGCTCATCACGACCGCGGTGAGCGCGGCGATCAACGCGATAGCGGTGCGACGGGGAGCCTGCGACATGCGCCCCAAGGTAGACGAGTACACCGGCATGACCAGGGGTTATCCACAGTCGGCGACCGTCGACGCGCGAACGACGGGCCGGTGGAGGGAACCCCTCCACCGGCCCGTCGGATCCGGCGAGAAGGCCGCGCACGAAGAAGCGCTGCAGCGCGAAGAACACGATCAGCGGAACGATGATCGAGATGAACGCACCGGCGGACTGCAGGAACCACTTCGAGCCCCACGAGCCGGATAGCGAGTTCAATGTCTGTGTCAATGGCAGCGAACTCGATGGAGCGAAGATAGTCGCGACGAGCAGGTCGTTCCAGACCCAGAGGAACTGGAAGATCGCGAACGAGGCGATCGCCGGCATCGCGAGGGGCAGGATCATCCGGAAGAAGATCTGGCCGTGCCCGGCGCCATCGACGCGCGCAGCCTCGATGAGCTCCGCCGGGATCTCCGCGATGAAGTTGTGCAGCAGGAAGATCGCCAGCGGCAGGCCGAAGATCGCGTGCGCGATCCACACCGTCGCGAAGCTGTGGTCGACATCCCTCAGCTCGAAGCCGGGGAACACCGCCACTCCCCCGATCTCGAGACCCCGTGAGAACAGGCTCAGCAGCGGCACGAGCGCCATCTGGATCGGCACGATCTGCAGCGCGAAGACGAACACGAACAGAATGTTGCGGCCCTTGAAGTCGATCCACGCGAACGCGTACGCGGCGAGCGAGGCGACTGCGATCGGAATGACCGTGGCGGGGATCGTGATCGCGAGCGAGTTGATGAACGACTGCCCGAGGGTGAGCGCCGTACCGCCCGAGGTGAGCGCCTCGAAGTAGTTGTCGAGGGTGAAGCTCGGGTTGACGAAGACCGTCCACCACCCTGTCGACTGGCTGTCGGCCCCGGGGCGGAACGAGGTGACGAACAGGCCGAACGTCGGGATCGTCCACAGGATCGCGATGAGGATCGCGATCAGAGTGGCTCGCTTCGAGGTCAGCTTCTTCTGCGCCAGGTTCTCGTTGCGGCGGGTCTCTCGCGCCGTACGGCGGGCCGCACGGGCGTCGAATGCGGGCTGGGCGTCGATGACGGCCATCAGCGCACCTCCTTCTGCTTGCGCAGCTGTCGCGCGTTGTAGATGATCAGCGGCAGCACGATGAGGAACAGCACGACGGCGAGGGCCGACGAGTGCCCGTAGCTCTGGAACCGCTGCTGCTGGTTCACCATCTCGAAACCGAGCACCGTCGAGTCCGACCGACCGCCGGTCATCACCGCCACAATGTCGTACACCTTCAGTGCGGCGATCGTCAGGGTCGTGAGCACGACGACCAGCGACGAGCGGATTCCGGGCACCGTCACGTTGATGAACCGCTGCCACGCGTTCGTGCCGTCGAGCTGCGCAGCCTCGAGCTGCTCGGTCGGCACGGCCTTGATCGCGGCGGAGAGCACGACCATGGCGAACCCGGTCTGCGTCCAGATGAACACGATGAGCAGGCAGATCGTGTTGACCAGTGGCGCCGTGTCGAGCCAGGGCACCGGCTGACCCCCGAGCCCGGTGATGATCGCGTTCAGCAGGCCGATCTGGTCGCCCTGCCGATAGTCGTAGATGAACTTCCAGATGATGCCGGCACCCACGAACGAGATCGCCATCGGCATGAACACGAGCACCTTGAGGATCTTCTCGCCGCGTGCACGGTCAATGAAGGCGGCGTACGCGAGGCCGAGCGCCGTCGAAACGACCGGTGTGACGAGAGCCCAGATGAGGGTGTTGATGACCGACCAGAAGCCTTCCGGGTTCGTGAAGGTCCAGATGTAGTTGTCGAGCCCGACGAACGACTTGCCCGTCTTGTCGAAGAACGACTGGTAGATAGTGCTGATCGCCGGGTAGATCAGGCCGAGCAGAAGCAGAAGCGCTGCCGGCGTGAGGAAGATGATCAGCTGGAACAGGTAGCCCGCGCCTTCGCGAGCCCGGTAGTCCGCGAAGAACAGGAGGGCGCCGAGGCCGAGGGCGATACCCACGACCCAGAGCACGGCGTTCTGGTACGGACGCAGCAGCATGAAGGCGATCACCGGCAGCACGAAGCACGCGGCCAGTCGCAGCCAGAAGTATCCGCGCCCCGCACGGGGGGCGTACTCGATGAGCAGCAGGATGACGCCGACCACCGCGAGCGCGACGGCGAGCATGATCGGGATCTGCAGCAGCGGATTCAGGTTGCCGATCCACTGGAAGAAGCTGTTGAGCGAGAAGCCGAGCGTCGTCGGTCGGGCGTTCTCGACGTGGGGTCCTGTCACCAGCAGGACGAAAAACGCGACCACCGCCACGGCGGCGATGATCGCGATGATGGTGGCGACGCGACGCGTACCGCCCGCGCGGGGCGTCTGCGTGTTCGCGGTCATCGGATGCGACGACATCGTCTCTCCCTCGATTCAGGGCGGAAACCGCGCCGTGAGGGGACCGCTCCGAAGAGCGACCCCCTCACGGGCGGCCTGCCGCCGTCAGGCGATCAGTTGTTGTAGCCGGCCTGGATGTCGCTGAGCACCTGGTCGGTCGGCTTGCCGTCGATCCAGCTGACCATGCCCTTCCAGAAGGAGCCCGAACCCACCGTGGCGGGCATCAGGTCCGACGCGTCGAAACGCACGACCGTGTTCTGGTCCTGCAGCGTCTTCATGGCGTCGGTGAGGAACGCGCTCGAGGCCAGGCTCGGGTCGGCGCCCTTGTTGGCCGAGATCACGCCGCCGAGCTTGACGCGGGCGTTCGCGAAGTCGGGGCTCGACATGTACTCGAGAACCTTCTGCACGGCCGCCGAGTCACTGAACGACGCGACGAACTCGCCGCCGGCCTCGACCGACTGCGCACCCTCGGTGATGCCGGGGAGGATGAACGCGTAGACGTCACCGTCGGGGGCGACCTTCGGGGTCTGACCCGAGGCGGTCTTCACGTCGAGGAAGTTCGACGAGAGGAACGACGCCTGGTGCGTCATCGCGCAGCTGCCGTCGGCGACCTTGGCGGCGACGTCGGCGAACGCGGTCGAGTTGATGCTCTTCACATCTCCGAAGCCGGCGTTGACGTACTGGGGGTTCAGGAGGATCTGACCCACCGCGTCGAACGCGCTCTTGATCGGGGCATCCGTGAACTTCACCGTGCCGGCGACCCACTGGTCGTAGACGTCGGGGCCGGACTGACGCAGGACGAGGTCCTCGATCCAGTCGGTGCCGGGCCAGCCCGACGCGTCACCCGAGGCGAAGCCGGCGCACCAGGGAGCCTGGCCGGTCTTCTGCTGAATGGTCTTGGTCAGGGTGAGCAGGTCGTCCCAGGTCTTGGGGACGGAGACGCCCCACTCCTTGAACTTCGCCGGCGAGTACCAGACGTAGCCCTTGACGTTGGCGAGCATGGGCGCGGCGTAGAACGTGCCGTCGACCGTGCCATACGTCTTCCAGTCCTTCGACCAGTACTTGTCGACGTTGGCCGAGACGGTGTCCGACGCCTTCTTGACGTCGCCCGTGCCGACCAGGGTCTTCAGCAGACCCGGCTGGGGCACGATGGCGATGTCGGGCGCCGAGCCACCGGTCACCTTGGTGACGATGTTTCCCTCGAAGCTCTTGTCGCCGGTGTACTCGACCTTGATGCCCGTGTCGGCGGTGAACTGCGTGAAGGACTGGTTCAGCAGGTCGGCCTCCGACCCGGTGATCCCGCCCGAGATCTTGACGGTCTGACCCGACAGATCGCTGGAGCTGCTGCTGGGGCTGCCCTCGGCGCACCCGACCAGACCGAGCCCGAGGGCTCCGATCAGTGCGACCGGCGCTAGGACGTGGCGCCGCTGCAGTGTTGCCATGTGATTCCTCCTCCTTGAGTGCACGGAATTCTTCCGTCTCACATACCGATTCCCCCGGAACCGGTTCCACAGCACCGTATTCGAAGTTCACGCGATCCACAACCAGCGCCGGTCACGAATCCATAAACCCCACTATTCGTGCGGTGATTCCAGGTTCTGGTGCTCATATCGCGCCGATTTCCCCTTTGTGAATCGCCGTCCCATGTGGAACCGGTTCCCTAAAGTTTCTGTGATCATCTAGACTGCGACGGAAAGTCCCGCGACCACCGGTCGCACGAACCCGTCGACGATGAAGGGATCGAGAGTGAGCGGCATCGCCGACGTCGCCCGCCTGGCCGGGGTCTCCAAGTCCACTGCGAGCCGCGCGCTCAGCGGGGGCGGCTATGTCTCCGAGGAGACGCGCAAGAAGGTGACGGATGCCGCCACCACTCTGGGCTACGTGGCGTCCGCCAACGCCGCCGGCCTCGCAACGGGTCGCACGCGCACGATCGCCGTCATCGTGCCGAGGGTCAACCGGTGGTACTTCGGCTCGATGATCGAGGGCATCACCCGCGCGCTCATCCCGGCCGGATACGACCTGACGCTCTACGTCGCTGAGCCCGCGTCTCAGGATCGCGAGAGCATGTACCGCTTCTTCCTGGCCCGGAAACGATTCGACGGCGTGCTCGCGGTGGCACTCGAACCCGACGACGACGACATCGAGAAGCTGATCGGCATCGGCAAGCCGACCCTGTGCGTGGGCAACGGGCTCAACGGAATTCCGACGATCGGCATCGACAACATCGCGATCGGGCGGATGATCACGCAGCACCTGATCACGCTCGGCCACCGCGAGATCGCCTTCCTCGGGGTGACGCCCTACGACTCCCCCCGCGCACGCGATGTCGCGGACCGGTGCATCGGCTACGAGCAGGCGATGAGACAGGCCGGGCTCGAGGCATCCATGCGCTCGACGCCCTCGACCCTCACCGTGACGGACGGCTACGCGGCCGCCGTGCCGCTGCTGGCCGACATGGAGTCGCGCCCCACGGCGATCGTTGCGGCGTGCGACGAGATCGCGATCGGTGCGATCATCGCGGCGCGCCGACTGGGCGTGCCCGTGCCGGGCCAGCTGAGCGTCGTCGGCGTCGACGGCCACGACTACGCCGAGATGTTCGGACTCACCACGATCGTGCAGCACCCCGAGGAGCTCGGCGAGCTCGCCGCGCGCACCCTGCTCTCGCTCATCGACGGCGACACGGACGTGCCCGACCGGCTGCAACTGCCGACGCGGCTCGTGGTGCGATCCTCGACGACGGCGCCCGCGACCTCCGGCGCCTGAGCGCAGACGACGCTGCCCGCCCCCGGCGAACCGGGGACGGGCAGCGCGATGGCGGATGCCTCAGCTGCGACGGTTGCGCACCGTCATCCGTGCGGCGGCACCGGCCCCGAGGAGCAAGACGCCTGCCCACAGCAGCCACTGCAGATCCTGACCGCCGGTGCGCGGCAGAGCCGCGAGCGACGGGTCGGCGATCGTCACGGCCTGCCAGCCGATGACGTTCCCGTCAGCGTCCTGGACGACCAGACTGTGGGCGCCGGAGACCCCCGCGGGGATGGTGACGGTGACGTAACCGCTCGCATCGACGAGGAACCACGTGCCGATGCGCACCGGGGTGGAGTGCACCCACACCGTGACCCACTCGCCGGCGTGCTCGACGCCGACGTAGATCTTCACCGCATCCCCGACGGAGGGAGTGGTGTCGCTCGCGGAGATCTTGCCCTCGAGCGCGGCGGTCAGCGCGGCATCCGGGACGGGGAGCGGGATGATCGACGGCGGAGTGGTGCCGGGGACCTCCGTTCCGGGTCCCGTGCCGGGCAGGCCCGTGCCGTTCGAGACCGTGAGCGGCACGGTGACCTTGGTTCCCGATGCCGGTGAGGTGAGCACCACGGACGTCGACGCCGGAGCATCGAGCGGAACCGTGAACGACACCGTGGCGGTCCCGTTGACGAACGCGACCGGCGTGAACGTCGCCGCGCTGCCGGCGACCGCGTACTCCAGCGTGGTGTTCAGCGGCGAGCCGAGCGACGTCATGTCGATCGCGGACACCGTGAACGACACCTGGTCGCCTGCCGAGACCGCAGTGGTCGGCGCACCGAGAACCTGCGCCGAACGGCTGGCGAAGTCCGGCGAGACCGGCTGATGCGTCTCGAGGTAGCTGATCCACGCGTCACGGTCGATCAGACCCGAGTCGCGCGTGTTCGTGCCCTGAGCGAAGGTGCGGAAGTTGTCGCCGCCCTGCAGCAGGAAGTTGAACGAACCGATGCGGTACGAGGCCGCGAGGTCGATCGGCTTGCCGTCGATCCAGATTCCCGTGATGTGGCTGCCCCGCGCCGCGGTCGCGTCGAACGTGTACGAGACGTTCTTCGACAGCCCGAGCTGGAGGTAGGAACGCGACGGGATCGTGCCGTCGGCGTTGGTCTGCCACTGCTCCTCGAGCACGGCCTTGAACTGCGCGCCAGTGAGGCTCGTCGTCCAGAGGTTGTTCACGAAGGGGAGCACCGCATTCGCCTCGGCGTAGGTGATCGTGCCATCCGGAGCGTAGAAGAGCTCGGCGCGCAGACCGCCGGGGTTGACCACACCGATCTCGGCGCCGCCGCGATCGGCCGAGCCGAGCGAGGCGACGAGAGAGTCGGCCACGAGGTTTCCGATCGTGGACTGGCCGGCACGGTTGTCGCGGGCGGTGGCGCCTGCGTACTTCCCGTCGACGTAGCTGCCACCGGTGTACGACGTCGTGATGTCCGCCGTGACCGATCCCTTCGGCTGGTTGCCGATGGCCGCCGCGCTCGCGAGTGCAGCGTTCGTGATCGCGTTGACCTCGGCCACCCGGGGGTAGGTCGAGATCAGCGTGGCCGCCGGGGTGGTCGAGCGGGCGATGTTGCGTGCCGTGTAGCCGAGCACGTCATGGGACGCGCCGTCGATCGAGAGCACGACCTGTCCGAGGTTCTCGCCGTAGTTGCCGGTCTGAACGATGGGGCGGGTCTTGCCTTCGACACCCGGGACCGGGGCATCCCACACGTACTGCTTGTGGGTGTGGCCGGTGAAGATGACGTCGACGCTGGACGAGGTCTTCGTCACGATGTCCGCGAACGCACCGCCGGCCGCGACCTCCTGGTCAAGCGTCGCCTTCTCCGGGGTTCCCGCCCCCGCTCCCTCGTGGTACTCGGCGACGATCACGTCGACCGTGCCGGCGAGTTCCGCCGCGACGCGGTTCACGGCCGCGACCGGGTCACCGAAGGTGAGTCCGGTGATGCCGCCGGGAGCGACCAGGCTCGGGGTCTCCTGCGTGATGACGCCGATGACCGCGACCTTCAGGCCACCCGCGTCGACGATGGTGTACTCGGGAAGCGCCGGCTCGCTGGTGCCCGCCTTGTAGACGTTGGCGCCGAGATACGGGAAGTCCGCCGCATCCTGCACGCGACCGGAGAGGTCGGCGTAGCCGCGGTCGAACTCGTGGTTGCCCACAGCCGACGCCGCCAGGTCGAGCGCGTTGAGCACGTCGAGGGTCGGCTTGTCCTCGGCGACCGCGGAGGCGAACAGCGAGGCACCGATGTTGTCACCGGCCGACAGCAGGAGGGTGTTGCCTTCGCCGTAGGCGGCGCGCTGCTCCTCGACGGTTCCCGCGAACGCGACGGTGTTGCCGTCGATGCGCCCGTGGAAGTCGTTGATGTTGAGGAGGTTGAGCTCGATCTTGTGCGACAGCGTCACACCCACCACGAGCGGGTCGTGGTCGCTCGATCGGAATGCGTCGGCACGGTAGAAGTCGGTCGCGTTGTAGTTGTAGCGGCTGTACTCCAGCGCCACGGACTCACCTGCGTTGATGTTCCACACGTGCGCACCCGTGACCGCGGCCTGAGCCGACGGCGACGCGAAGATGTGGTCGAGCGAACCCGACTGGCCGCTGAACGAGTAGGTGTACTCCTCGGCGCCCTGCTGGATGTAGCCCGCGTCGGTGATGACCTTGATCGGGTCCTCCTGGCTGTAGGAGTTGAAATCGCCCAGCAGGAAGACCTTGTCGGTGCCGACGGACGTCTTCAGCCCATCGGCGAACGCCACGAGCGCGTGCGCCTGAGCCACACGCGATGCGTTGCTCGCACCCTGGCCGTCGCCCTGGTCCGCGTCCGCGCCCGTTCCCGACCCCTTCGACTTGAAGTGGTTCACGATGGCGATGAACTGCGCAGAGGTGCCGTCGGCCGCCGTGAAGGCCTGGGCGAGTGGTTGGCGCGCGTTCGAGAAGGCGCTGTCGTTGAGCACGACGGAGGCGCCGACCGGCTTGACCAGCGATGCCTTGTAGATGAACGCCGTGCGGATGACATCCTGCTGGTCGAGCGGCAGGAGCGCATCGGCTGCCGGCGACGGCACGAACGACCACTGCTCGGATCCGAGGGCGCTGTTCAACGCGTTCACGAGCGTCGAGAGCGCGGAATCCCGGTCCTTACCGAACTTGGACGAGTTCTCGATCTCCTCGAGCGAGACCACGTCGGCGCCCAGCCCGTTGATCGCCGCGACGATCTTGTCCTGCTGACGCTTCAGGTTCGCTGCGTCGGCGGCGCCGCGCGGGCCCGATCCCGAGCAGTTGTTCACCGTCACGTTGTTGCCCGCGCGATCGGTGTAGAACGAGCAGGTGTTGCCGGCGGCGACATAGTCGGCGCCCGTGGTGGTGAAGTAGTTGAGCACGTTGAAGCTGGCGAGCTGGATGTCGCCGCCGACGTTCGGTGCGCTCGTGGGACGCCCGTCCGCGATGGCCACGAACGAGGTGTCTCCCCCCGCCAGGAGCTGCGCGGTGGGCTGGAACTTCCAGGTGCTGTTGCGATAGTCGAGCACGACAGGCTTCGCAAACGTGACCGGAGCACCGACGGTGATGTCGTGATCGCTCAGGTACGGGAGCGCGATGCTCTTGTTCGCGGAGCTGAGGAAGTTGATGGATGCCCCGTCGTCGAGCGTCACACCCCGGGCGGCGTTGTCCGCCACGGCCTGCGCGTACGCGGCGGTGCCGGGTCGGGCGATCTCCGTCGGCGTGATCAGCGGGGTGGTGCCGGTTGCCAGACCGATCTCGGCGTACTGGTTCGTCGAGTAGGTGTTGGTGACGGTGTAGTCGCCCTGGGGAAGGATCAGCATGCCCTCGAGCGACTCGCGCTGCTGGTCGGTCGCGGGGAAGGCGACAGTCGCAGCCGCGACGGGCGCCGGCGCCGTCTCGGACAAGACCGTCGTGCCATTGGCGGTGCCGTTGATCTCGGTGAGCCCCTGGTACTCGGTCACGCTTCCGGTGACCTCGACGTACTGGCCTACGGAGACCTTCGCGGTCGCGGCCGAGCCGAAGACGAAGACCGCATCGGATGCGGTGTGGGTGCCCAAGTCGATGGCGCCGCCGGTGCCGGGGGTCTGGATGTAGAAGCCGTTGAAGCCGCCGGTCGGGTAGGCCGCGGTCACGACTCCGCGGGTGGTGACGGTCTGACCGGAGAGCGGTGAGGTGTCGCCGGTGCCCTGAATCGCGGAGATCGGCGTGATCTCACCCGGCGCCGTGGTGGGCGACGTGGTGGGCGTCGGCGTGCTCGATGCGGTCGGCGAGGGCGAGGCGCTGGGAGAGTCGGTCGGGTTCGGTGTGCTGCCCGAGCCGGAGTTCTGGGGGGTGACGGTCGTCGTGACCGTGAAGTCCGTGGAGTTGTCGTCGGTGTCGACGAAGCCCGTGCGCGTCAAGGCGTTGGGCGTGGTGTTGCCGCCGGCGTCGGGGGCGGCCTTGGTCTCGAACGTGTTGCCGCTGCCGTAGCCGAGGAGGTCCACGACGCCCGGGGTGCCGACCACCGAGCCCGGGGTGAGGGTGAGGGGGGAGGACTGGTCGGAGAGCCAGAGCACGCCGTTCTGTCCACCGGGGTTGAAGCTCGTCACCTGATCGGGCGTGGGCAGCGCGACGCCGTTGGCGCCGTTCGAGGCGGCCTGCACGAGGAAGTACGAACCCGGGTTGATCGTGCCCGAGAGGGTGACCGTCGTCGCCACGCCGGTGCCGGACGCGGACCGGTACTGGAGCGACCAACCGGTCAGGTTCTGCGCGGTCCCTCCGGCGTTGTAGAGCTCGATGAACTTGTTGGTGAAGGGCGCGCCGGCGCTGCCGCCCTTGAGGTAGGCCTCGTTGATGATGACGTCGGCCGGGGCGGGTTCTGCCGCCGAGGCCGCGAGCGCCGTGCCGGGCGCTGCGATGCCGATGAGGAGGGATGCGCCCGCGATGATGGCGAGCGCTCTCCTGCGTGGCTGGGAAATGGACATGAGTCTCCTAGTTCAGGGCTGAGAGCAACCCTGTGAGGCTAAGAGACCCGATGTTGGTCAGGACGACATTTCTGTGACGAGTGTGTGAACGGTCGATGAGATTTCTCTCATGCGCGAACTCCAGACTCTGCGCTATAGATGCGTCGCGCACTGCGCATATCGGCGGGACGAGGTATCCGCCATCAGCACATCGCTCCGGACAGGACGAAGGCCCCCGGCGCAGTGCCGGGGGCCTTCGGAGCTGAGAGCAGCGGGATTACTTGAGGGTAACCGTCGCGCCGGCCTCTTCGAGAGCGGCCTTCGCCTTGTCGGCGGCCTCCTTGTTGGCGCCCTCGATGACGGCCTTGGGGGCGCCATCGACAACAGCCTTGGCCTCGCCGAGGCCGAGCGAGGTGAGCTCGCGGACGACCTTGATGACCTGGATCTTCTTGTCGCCGGCAGCCTCGAGGATGACGTCGAACGAGTCCTTCTCCTCGACCTCCTCGGCGGCACCACCGGCGCCACCGGCGGCCGGAGCGGCCGCGACGGCGACCGGAGCGGCGGCGGTGACCTCGAAGGTCTCCTCGAACTTCTTGACGAACTCGCTGAGCTCGATGAGCGTGAGCTCCTTGAAGGCGTCGAGCAGCTCCTCAGTGCTGAGCTTTGCCATGATGTTTCTCCTTGATTGGGGTTTGTCCACCGCGGGCCGACTCAGGCCGCGGACTCCTGCTTCTCACGCAGCGCGTCGACCGTGCGAACGGCCTTCGACAGCGGGGCGTTGAAGAGATAAGCGGCACCGAACAGCGAGGCCTTCATCGCACCGGCGAGCTTCGCCAGCAGGACTTCACGGCTCTCGAGGTCGGCCAACTTGTTGACCTCGTCCGCGCTCAGGGGGGCACCGTCGAAGTAGCCGCCCTTGATCACGAGAAGAGGGTGTGCCTTGGCGAAGGCGCGCAGGCCCTTCGCGACGGCGACCGGGTCACCGTGCACGAAGGCGATGGCCGAAGGACCGGCAAAGTCCTCGTCCAGCTCCGTGATCCCCGCGTTGTTCGCGGCGATCTTGGACAGCGTGTTCTTCACCACGGCGTACTCCGCGTCCTGACGGATGGTGTTGCGGAGCTCCTTGAGCTCGGCAACCGTCAGACCGCGGTACTCGGTGAGCAGTACGGCAGTCGAGTCCTCGAAATTCTTCGTGAGCTCGGCGACCGTCGCTTCCTTCTGCGCCATGGCCACTCCTTGTATCCACGTGACGATCCGCGATGGCGGATCGCCGGCCTGAGACCTTCCCGGCAACGAAAAAAGCTCCGGCGCAAGCGCACGGAGCTTCACATGCCCGATGATCGGGAGTTCGTTCGTACACCTGCGCGGGCCCCTGCGTTGCAGAGCTTCGATCGACCTGCGCTGTCGCGCACGACGATGACCGGCGGTCTTCGGCTTGACATCAGCATACGGGATGCCGCTGCCCCCGCCAAACCCGAAGGCCCCGCCGGTGTTCAGCGGGGCCTTCGGGTGGATGCGGCGGATCAGCTCCGGCGCTGCGGGCGCACTCGCGCGATGACTCCCGCGCCGATGAGAAGGAGCGCGAGCATCGTCACGCCGCCGAGCCACGAGGCATCCGCGCCGGTCTTGGGCAGGGCGCCGCTCGCCGGCAGCCCCGTGGCCGGCGGCAGGCTCAGCGCGACCGAGGACCATCCGATGACGTTGCCCGAGGCGTCGAGCACGACGAGCCGGTGCGATCCACTGACACCGACCGGCAGCGTGACCGTGATGGTGCCGTCGGCCGCCACCTGGTACCAGCCGCCGACCTGCGTGGGCGTCGAGTGCAGCCAGACGGTGACCCACTGTCCGGCGTACTGCGTGCCGACGGTGATGACCACCGTCTCGCCCGCGACCAGGTTCGGCGACGGCACGCTGATGAGACCTTCGAGCTCGGCCAGCAGCTGCTCGTCGGTGGCGGGCACCGGCGTCGTGGTCGGCGGGATCGGCCCGGTCTGTCCGGCCGCGACCTGGATCGGGACCACCACCGTCGTGCCACCCGGAGCGACCGTCAACTCGATCGTGCTCTGCGGCGTCGCGTCGACGGGGAACGTCAGCGAGACGTTCGCGGTGCCGTTCGTCACCGGGATGGGCGCGAACGTCGCCGAGCTACCGGTGACCCGGGGGGTGACGGTCGTGGAGCGCGGGCTGCCGAGAGACGTGAGGTCGACGCTCGACAGTGCGAACTCGATCGTCTGCCCCCGCATGACCGACGCGGGCACCCCGGTGAGCTGGGCCGAACGACTCGCGAACTGGGGCGAGAGCCCCGGATGCGCCTGCAGGTAGGAGATCCACGCGTCGCGGTCGATGAGGCCCGAGTCGCGCGTCGAGGTGCCCTGTGCGAACGCGGTGAAGTTGTCGCCGCCCTGCAGCAGGAAGTTGAACGACCCGACGCGGTACGTGTTCGTCGCCACCAGCGGCTGCCCGTCGATCCACACCCCGGTGATGCGCTCACCTCGCGGCTTGGTCGCATCGAACGTGTAGCTGACGTTCGACGAGAGCCCCAGGGCGAGGTACGGGCGGCTGCTGCCCTCCGGCTGCCACTGCTGCTCGAGGGCCGCGGTGAACTGTGCGCCGGTGAGCGTGGTCGTCCAGAGGTTGTTCACGAACGGCAGCACCGCGTTCGCCTCTGCGTAGGTGATCACACCGTCCGTGCCCTCGTAGAGCTCGGCGCGCAGGCCGCCGGGATTGACGACGCCGATCTCGGCGCCACCGCGGTCCGGGTCGGCGAGCGTCGACACCAGCGCGTCCGCCACCAGGTTGCCGAGGGTGGACTGAGCGGCACGGTTGTCACGGCTGCCGCCGGCGTAGCCGGACTCCGCATAGGACCCGCCCGCGAACGCGGTCGTGATATCCGCGGTCACCGATCCCACGGGCTGCTCACCGACGACGCGCGCCTGAGCGAGCGTCTCGTCGACGATGGTCGCGACCTCGGCCACACGCGGGAACCGTGCGATGAGCTGGTCGTCGAGCGCCTTGCTGGCCGCAGCGGTGGCCGCCGCGTCGTTCGGGAACACCTGCGACGCCAGCCGCGCGACGTTGCCCGATTGGGCCACGGTCACTGCACCGGTGGTGCGGTCGATCTCCATGACGACCTTGCCGATATTCTCGCCGTAGCTCCCGGTCTGGATGACAGGTCGGGTCCGATCGGTCCCGGGCACCGGGGCATCCCAGTCGTACAGCTTGTGCGTGTGACCGGTGAAGATCGCGTCGACGGATGCCGACGTGTCCGTGACGATGCGCGAGAACGCGCCGCCGGCGGCGATCTCCTGCTCGATCGTGGCGTTGTCGGGAGTGCCCGCGGAGGCGCCCTCGTGGTACTCGGCGATGATGACGTCCACCGTGCCCTCGAGGGACTCGGCGACGCGGTTCACCGCCGCGACCGGGTCACCGAAGTCGAGGGAGCTGATCCCGCCCGGCGCGACGAGCGCGGGTGTCTCCTGCGTGATCGCTCCGATCACCGCGACCTTGAGTCCGGCGACATCGATCACCGCGTACTCCGGAAGTGCGGGTGTCGTCGTTCCCTTCAGGTACACGTTCGCCCCCAGATAGGAGAAGTCGGCGCTGTCCGACACCCGGCCGACCAGGTCGCTGTACCCCTTGTCGAACTCGTGGTTGCCTGCCGCCGAGGCGGCCAGGTCGAGCGCATTGAGCACGTCGATCGTGGGCTCGTCGTTGAAGTACGACGAGGCGAACAAGGATGCCCCGATGTTGTCGCCGTCCGACAAGAGGAGCGTGTGGTCGTCGCGGCCCGCCTCGCGGAGGGTCTCGATGGTTCCGGCGAACTTCACCGTGTTGGCGTCGATGCGGCCGTGGAAGTCGTTGATGTTCAGCAGGGTGAGCTTCACCGGTCCCGCGGTCGTGAAGGAGAACACGCCGGATGTCACCGTGGAGCCGAGCCCCGGAGCACTGATGGAGAACTCCACGGGCGCACCGGAGGAATCGGCGGCGATGGTGAACGGGATGTCGAGCGAAGCCGACGAACCGGTGGGGGTGTCGGGCACCGACCAGACGAGGTCGGTTCCCTCGATCGACAGTCCGGCGGGAAGCGGCGTCGGCAGGGTGATCTCGGGCAGGAGAGTCGAGCCGTCGACGACGACCTTTCCGCCTGTGAGCGTCACCTGACCGGTGCTCTGCACCGCCAGCTTCAGCATGAGCGGGTCTCCGGCGGCATAGGTGGTGCCGTCGGGAACGACGAGCGACGCATTCGCCGACCATACCGGCGGCCACGCCGGCTTGTCGGTGTCGTAGAGCCAGTCCTGGAAGAACGCGCCGAGGTCACGTCCCGACACCTCCTCGGCGAGCGCGATGAAGTCGGCGGTCGTCGCCGACCCGCCGGCGTGACGAGCGGTCCATTCCGCGTACAGCTGGTCAAACGCCTGACGACCGATCGCCGTCATCAGCGCACCGAGGGTGTACTTGCCGCGGTTGTAGACCTGCCAGTCGTAGAGCTCCGAGGGGTCCGTGAAGCCCACCGTCGGCACGGTCCAGCGCGACGAGGTCGCCGAGTTCCAGGACGAGTAGCTGTCGTTCTCGGGGGTCGTCGGGTTCACTGCCGTGCTGGTCGCGTACTGGTAATAGGTCGTGAAGAACTCGGCAGCACCCTCGTTCAGCCAGATGTGCGACCAATCGGCCGGTGCGACCTCGTTACCGAGCCACTGGTGGACGAGCTCGTGGATCAGAGTGGGTGCGCTGATGCTGCCATCGAAGAACGGACGGTCCTGCGTCTCCAGTGCATAGCCGACGCTCACCCGGTCGACGATCACACCGGTGCTTGCACCCGGGTAGGGGCCGAGCTTGGTCTCGAGCCAGTCGATGATCGGCTTGATGCTGGCGCGACGAGTGTTGATCGTGTTCTGCGTGTTGGTGGAGATCGTCGGGTCGACGAAGCTCCACTCGTGCAGGGTGCGACCGCTCGCGAGCACGATGTCGCTCTCGAGGATGTTGAAGCGACCGATCGACAGCACCGAGAGCTCGGATGCCATCGGCTTGGTCTGCGTCCATACCCATTGCGTCGTGCCGGCGACATCGTCCACGGTCTTCGACGTCAGCTCGCCGTTGCTCGCGACGACCAGCGGGTTGCCACCTGCAACCGAGGGCGCCGTCACCGCGATGCGGTAGGTCGCCTTGTCGGCGGGAGTGTTGTTGTTCGGGAACCACGCCATCGACCCGACCGGCTGGCCGAGCGCGGTGACGCCGTCGGTCGTGGGCACCCACCCCTCGGAGGACCCGTCGTGGTCGATGTGCCGGACGGGCGCGCCGGAATAGGCGACGGCGACCGTGAACTCGCCGACCACCGGCTGCGCGGGGGTGACGATCAGCTTGTACCGCACGGCCGCGGCGTCGTTCTCGCGCACGTAGCTCGCCGCGGTGCCGTTGACGAGGACGCTCTCGACCGTCAGGCCCTCGAAGTCGAGGGCGAACGACGACAGCGGGCTCGCCGCGATGGCGGTGATCGTCGTGACGGCCGAGATGTCGGTCTTGGTGCGATAGGTCATCGCGATGTCGTAGTTCTGCACGTCGTAGCCCGCGTTGCCGACGTTCGGGAACAACGGGTCCCCGGCGGTCGTCGCTCCGGCCGCCGGCTCGGCCGCCTGGGCCGGGAGAGAGAGGCCTGTGATGGCCAGCGCGAGCGCCGCGCCGGCTGCGGCGAGCCGCATGAGGCGGCGGGAAGGTCGGCGGGTGCGCGCGGACGACTCAGACATGGATCCCCTTCTCGAGCGCGCGACACGGGCGCACGCAACGGGAGCGACGTTAGGGATCAGATGTTTCTTCATTGTTTCATAGAGATCTCCCAGATTTCCAAGAAACCCTCACCGCCGGGTCGAGCCCCTCGCATGTCGCGACCGACGGCTGTCCCGGCCCGGACGTAGGGTCGAACACGTGACACCCGAACTGGCCGCACGCATCGTCGCGGATTCCCGCGATCGCGTGGCCTGGGTGCGGGCGCGGTCCCGCGGCATCACGGCGACGGATGTCGCGGCCCTGTCATCTGCGGCATCCATCTCGCGAGCTGCCGACGCGAAACTGCAGGGCCAGCGCTTCTCCGGCAACGCCTACACGGACCACGGCCGGCGACGCGAGCCGGAGATCGCCGCCTGGGTGGCGGCGCCCCACGGCATCCAGCCCTCGACGGCCCTCTTCCACGCGGTTGTCGAGCCGCGGCACCTCGCGACCCCCGACGGCATCGGCATCGACGACCGCGGCCGCATCACCCTCGCCGAGATCAAGACGACCAACAAGTCGTGGAAGTCGATCCCGCGCACCTACCTGCGTCAGGTGTGGTGGCAGCAGCACGTGCTGGGCGCCGAGCGCACCCTCGTCGCGTGGGAGCAGCACGACGGCTTCGTGCCGGTCGGCGACGAGCCGCGCTGCGCCTGGGTCGAGCGCGACGACATCGAGATCGCGAAGCTCGTGCGGCTGGCGACATCCCTCATCGACGAGCTCTATCGCCGCACGACGCTGGCGCGCACCGGCTCGGATGCCGCGGCCGCACCCGCGGCTGGTCGCGAGGCGTTCCGGGCGCTCGCGCTCTCGGACTGAGCCCGGCACGCACTCCCCCGCCACGGCGGGGTCTTCATCGCGCCCGCCCAAAGTAGTTGACACAGCGCAACGAGATTCATATAGTTGCTCTCAGTCAACTTTTGCGCCGACGGTGTCGCACTCCCCACCCGCACAGGAAGGCCCCGTCTTGGCCACCATCACCTCTCCGGTTCCGACCGTCGCAGAGACATCGCGCTCCCCCCGACAGGTCATCGAGGCGCTCATCGGGCTGCTGCTCGGCATGTTCGTCTCGATGCTCGCCTCGACGGTCGTCTCGACCTCGCTGCCGGTCATCGTGCACGACCTCTCGGGCGATCAAGCCGCGTACACCTGGGTGGTGACCGCGACGCTGCTCACCACCGCGATCTCCACGCCGGTGTGGGGCAAGCTCGCCGACCTGATGAACCGCAAGGTGCTCTTCCAGGTGTCGATCCTGATCTTCGTGCTGGCGACCGCCGCCGCCGGCTTCTCGCAGAACCCGGGCATGCTCATCGCCTTCCGTGCCGTGCAGGGCCTCGGCGCCGGCGGCCTCGCCGCCTTGAGCCAGGTCATCATGGCCGACATCATCAGCCCGCGCGAGCGCGGACGCTACATGGGCCTGTTCGGCGCGGTCATGGCCGTCGCCACGGTCGGCGGCCCGCTCCTCGGCGGCGTCATCACGGATGCCTGGGGCTGGCGCTGGAACTTCTTCGTCGCCCTCCCCTTCGCCGTGGCCGCCCTGTTCATCGTGCAGCGCACGCTGCACCTGCCGGCACGCGAGTCGACCCGCGCACGTATCGATTACCTCGGCATCGTGCTGCTCTCCACGGCCGTGTCCCTGCTGCTGATCTGGGTCACCAATGCCGGCACGTCGTACGACTGGTGGAGCCTGCCGACCCTGCTCATGGTGGGCGGCGCCGTCGTGGCCGCGGTGCTCTTCGTCGTGACCGAACTGCTCGTCGCCGAGCCGCTCGTGCCGCTCACGCTCTTCCGCAACCGCACCTTCTCGCTCGCCGTCGTCGCGTCGATCGCCACCGGCATCGCGATGTTCGGGGCATCCGTCTTCCTCGCCCAGTACATGCAGCTGGCGCGCGGCGCCACCCCGACCGAGGCGGGGCTCATGACGATCCCGCTGATCGCCGGCCTCCTGCTGGCGTCCGTCGGCGTCGGACAGCTCATCAGCCGCTTCGGCCGCTGGAAGCCGTACCTCGTCGTGGGCGGCGTGCTGCTCGTGGCGGGCTCGTACCTGCTGTCGACCATCTCGTACGACACCAACTTCGTCGTGGTCTCGGTCTACATGTTCCTGCTCGGGGCGGGCGTCGGCATGACGATGCAGAACCTCGTGCTGGTCGTGCAGAACACCGCCGACCCGTCGCAGATCGGCGTCTCGAGCTCGGGGGTCACCTTCTTCCGCAGCCTCGGCGGCACGATCGGCGTCTCGGTCATGGGTGCCGCTCTCGCCGCGAAGGTCGCGGAACTGGTCACCGCGCGGGCCGCCGACATCGGCGCCGCCCTGCACGCCCTCGGAGCGCAGGGCGCCCAGCTCGCCCAGCAGCTGCAGAGCGGCACGATTCCTCAGGTCTCGACGCTGCCCGACGGCATCCGCCAGATCTTCGAGGACGTCTACGCGCAGGGCATCTCGCACTCGTTCCTGATCGCGGTGCCGTTCGCGATCATCAGCGTGCTGGCGATCGTGTTCCTGCCCAACAAGCCGCTCACCCGCATGACCAACAGTGAGCGGGCCGCGGCATCCGAAGCCGACCTCGCCACGGTCACCGTCGCCGAGGCGATGGATGTGCTGGCGCCCGCGACGAACGATGACGCGGATGCCGCGGCCGCAGCAGACTCACACGCATCGCGCGGTACGGTGTCCCGGTGATCTCCGAGGCGAGTGCTGCACCGGCGCCTGACGAGACGGCCGACCCCGTCCGTCAGGCGGCGGTGCGCGGCCTGGAAGGAGCGTTCGCGGAGCTTGCGAGCGAGTTCCGCCGCTACTACGCCGCACTCGCCGAGGCCGCGAGCCCCGGAATGCTGCCGGGCACGTTCAAGATCCTCTCGGTGATCTCCCGCGGCGGCCCCGTCACCGCCTCGACCCTCGCCGAGCGGCTGGTGGCCGACAAGGGCATGATCAGCCGCCAGGTCGGCGAGCTGGAAGAGCTCGGACTCATCCAGCGCACACCCGATCCGCACGACGGACGGGTGCGGGTGATCTCGGTCACCCCGCTCGGCGCAGAGCGCATCGAGACCGCTCGCGGCCCCCTCGAAGGCCGCCTGTTCTCCGCCCTCAGCGACTGGCCGCTCGAGTCGATCGAGAAGCTGACCGAACTGCTGCACGCCCTCGCCTCGGGCGAGGTCCCCGAGGCCTGAGCCCCGCCGGGCGCGCGGCGCCGGGGGCGTGACGCACCGGCGGACGGGAGGCCCTGTGACGCACCCAGGAGGGTCCGAGGGCACCTTCTCCACCCGGTAGCACCGCCGTAACACCGATGAGACATTGCCGCGCTTGACTGAAGGCTCCAAGGGCAGTGTGCTGCCGACGATGACACACACGGGGGAAGGAGCGACCTTGCGATTCAGGCCGCTGCGCGCCGCGCACTCCGCGACATCCGTCGCGACGAGTGGATTCACCGCTCCATCGACCATGCGTGCCGTCGTCTTCGACGAGACCGGCGCCCCCGACGTTCTGCATGTCGCCGACGTGCCGGTGCCGAGCCCCGTGCTCAGCGAGGTGCTCGTGCGGGTCGTCGCCGCCGGCATCAACCCCATCGACGCGAAGACCCGCGCCGGCGCGGGTGTCTCTGGCGCCGTGCCGTCCCTGCCCTCGACGCTCGGCTTCGACCTCAGCGGGATCGTGGTCGCGTCTCCGTTCGAGGCGCACCCCTTCCCGCCCGACACCGAGGTGTTCGGCACCGTCGCCTTCCCGCGCACGGGTGGCTCGTACGCCGAGTACGCGGTCGTGCCGACCCTCTCGCTCGCGCGCAAGCCCACCACGCTGTCGCACGCCGAAGCCGCGGCCGTACCGCTCGCGGCGCTCACCGCGTGGGGGCTCGTGGTCGAGACGGCGCACGCGCACGAGGGGCAGAGCATCCTCATCCATGCCGGCTCCGGCGGAGTCGGCCACTTCGCCGTGCAGCTGGCCGCGTACTTCGGCGCACGGGTGACGACGACGGCGTCTGCCGGCAACGCGCAGTGGCTGCGCGAGCTCGGCGCGGCCGAGGTGATCGACTACCGCTCGACCCGCTTCGAAGGCGTCCTCACCGAGGTCGACGTCGTGATCGACCTCGTCGGCAACGCGGCGGACGACACCGGCACCCGGTCGCTGCAGGTGCTGCGCCCCGGCGGACTGTACGTGCTCGTGCCGACCGGATCGTGGCCGGGCTACGCCGAGGCGGCGCGGGCCGCGGGTGTGCGCGCCACGAGCTACAAGTACATCCCCGACGGCGATGTGCTCGCCACGATCGCCCGCCTGCTCGACTCCCGGTCGATCCAGGTCTACGTCGACAAGGTGTACGAGCTGACCGACGCGGCCGCTGCGCACACCTCGCTCGAGCAGGGTCACACGCGCGGCAAGACCGTGCTGCAGGTCGGCGAGGCCTGACCGCGGCTCGCCCCGGGGTCAGGGCGAGTCGAGGGCGACGGATGCCGCGGCTCGCACCCGTGCCGTGAGCGCGTCGACGAGTGGCGAGCGCAGATTCCAGTGCTGCCAGTACAGCGGCACCCGTGCGGGCGCCCCGCCGAGGGCCACGAGTCGACCATCGGCCAGGGCATCGCCGCTCTGCGACCGGGGCAGGAGCCCCCAGCCCATCCCCGAGGTGATCGCGCGCGCGAACTCCACCGACGCCGGCACGTAGTGCCGGGGCGGGCGCGCCGGGTCCGCGCCGTGCTCCTCGAGCCACCGTGTCTGCAGATCGTCACGCCGGTCGAAGTCGACGACCGGCGCGCGCTCGAGCGTCTCGCGCGTCGCCGCCCCGCCTGCGAACCAGCGCTCCGCGAAGGTACGCTCGGCGACGGCTTCGTAGACCATTGTGCCCAGCGGGAGGGAGCGGCATCCGCTCACCGGCGCCCGTCGCGTGGTGACGGCCGCCAGCACGGCCCCCTCGGCGAGCAGATCGGCCGTGTCGTCCTCGTCAGCGCGTCGCAGGTCGACGACGACAGGATGCGTCGTGGTGAGCTCGACGAGCGCCGGCAGCAGCCACGTCGCGAGGGAGTCGGCGTTGACCGCGATCGCCACGCTCGTGGCCGACGCGCCGTCGACTCCCAGCTCGTCCATCGCATCGTGCTCGAGGAGCGCCACCTCCCGCGCCCAGCGCACGACGCTCCGGCCTGCGGACGTGGCGCGCGCCGGGCGGCCCCGCACGAGCAGGACCTGACCGAGCTGCGCCTCGAGCGCGGAGATGCGCTGGCTGACCGCCGACGGGGTGATGCGCAGACGACGGGCCGCGGCATCCATCGTCCCCTCCTCGACCACGACGGCCAGGGTCTCGGCGTGCGACAGCGGGAGACGGGCCATCAGTTCTCCTTATGTAGCGACAGATACATGAGCTGGCGTGAAGTCTAGGCGGATCGTACGGTCGAGGTGTGCTCGCCTCCCTCCTCGCCGGTCTCGGCCTCGGCTCCTCGCTCATCGTGGCGATCGGCGCCCAGAACCTGTTCGTGCTGCGGCAGGGCATCCGCCGCGAGCACGTGCTCGCCGTCGTCGCGGTCTGCACCCTCAGCGACCTCGCGCTCATCGCTCTCGGCGTCAGCGGCATCGGGCTCCTGCTGCACGGGGTGCCGTGGCTCGCGATCGCGGTGCGCATCGCCGGCGCCGCGTTCCTGATCGGCTACGGGCTGCTCGCCGCCCGACGGGCGCTGCGACCGGCGGGCGAGACGCTGACAGTGACGGGTCCAGCGACGGATGCCGCGGCCTCCGTCTCGTCCGGAACGCTCACCGCGACCCGACGTCGCGCCGTCGTCGGCACCGCCCTCGCCCTCACCTGGCTGAACCCGCACGTCTACCTCGACACGGTGTTCCTGCTCGGCTCGGTCGCGTCCTCGCAGGGCGACGGTCGCTGGTGGTTCGCGCTCGGCGCCGGCGTCGCGAGCATCATCTGGTTCGCCGCACTCGGCTACGGCGCTCGCCTCCTCGCGCCCGTGCTCGCGACACCGCGCGCGTGGCGGGTGCTGGACGCCGTGATCGCCGTCGTCATGGTGACGCTCGGGGTCCTCCTCGCCGTCGGCGGGTGAGCCGCGGCATCCCGAGACGACGAAGGGCCCCCTCCGAGACGGAGAGGGCCTTTCGGAAGCGGTCTGATCAGACCAGCGAGTTGACGTCCAGCGGGATGCCGGGGCCGAACGTGGTCGACACGGCGCCCTTCTGGATGTAGCGGCCCTTCGAGCTCGACGGCTTC